>DAOLDO010000897.1:0-3002 GCA_035327325.1 Chloroflexaceae bacterium
GGGCCCGCCCGAGGGGCCCGCCAGACGCCTGCTTCGCGATCAAACTCCAGCCGTCGGGTGCCCCTATTATGGGGCCTCGGCGCCCGCCCGTCAATCGTGGCTTTGCGCGCCGCTTCGCCCTATAATGAGAACAGGAGGCCGCCGTCGCTCCGCTCCGGCTGGAGGTCACGTGACCCGGAGCGTCGGACGGCACGCTACCGTGCCGGCGCCTCCCAGCCTCGCGCTCCCCCGGTCCTCTGGTCCCCCCGCCTCGTGAGGAGTTCACCTTGCGCTACGCGATACTCCTGGCCCTGGCCCTCCTGGCCGCCTGCGGCGCCACCGCGCCCGTGCCTACCCCCTCGCCGGTCCCCGCGGCGGCCCTGCCGAGCCCCACGGCCCTGCCGAGCGCGACGGCGGCCCCGAGCGCGACGGCGGCCCCGAGCGCGACAGCGCTCCCGCCTACGCCCGCGCCGCCGAGCCCCACGGCCGCGCCGCCGAGCCCCACGGCGGAGCCGTACCCGGAGCTGGCCCAGTACACGATCGAGGGGCTACGGGCCCGCGGCTACGGCGAGGGCGCGATCGAGGTCGTGCGCACGCTCGAGGAGCGGGCCGAGTTCACGCGCTACCTGATCGCCTACCCGAGCGACGGGCTGCGCGTCACCGGCATGCTCAACCGGCCCCGCGGCGAGGGCCCCTTCCCCGTGGTCATCCTCAACCACGGCTACTACCCGCTCGACGCCTACCAGACCGGCAACGGCACCCTGCGCGCCGCCGACTACCTGGCCGCCCGCGGCTTCCTCACCATCGCGCCCGACTTCCGCAGCCACGCCGGCTCCGACGACGCGCCGAACGTCTTCCGCGCCGGCCACGTGATTGACACGCTCAACCTCATCCCCCTGGCCCAGGCCCTGCCGGAGGCCCGGCCCGGCAAGGTGCTGATGTGGGGCCACAGCAACGGGGGCGCGATCACCGCCAAGGCGATCGCCGCCAGCGACCAGATCGCCGCGGCCCTGATCTACGCCCCCGCCTCGTCCAGCATCGTCGAGGACTACCTGTTCCGCGCCGAGCGCTGGCAGCGCCGCGCCGGCCAGCCCCCCGGCCGCCGCCAGGGCGTGATTGACCGCCTGGCGATCGAGTTCCCCGTCACCCCGGACGAGGCGCCCGACCTCTACGCGCGCCTCTCGCCCCTCAACTACGCCCACCACGTCACCGCCCGCACCCTGATCATCTGGGGCGACCGCGATGAGACGGTGCCGCGCAAGTGGCCCGAGGATCTCTACGCGGCCCTGCGCGCCGCCGGCAAGGACGCCGAGTTCGTGGTCTACCCCGGGCAGCCCCACTCCTTCGACGCCGAGGGGAACGCGCAGTACCTGCCGCAAATGGTGGCCTTCTTCGAGGCGAGCCTCGGCGGGCCGTAGGGGCGGTGCTACGCCTTGTGGGCGAGCAGGCGCAGCCCGTTCAGGACCACCAGGATGGTGCTGCCCTCGTGGCCGACCACGCCGAGCGGCAGCGACACGCCGACGGTGAGCGTTGCGGCGACCAGCACGACCACCACGGCCATGGCGAAGCCGATGTTCTGCCAGACCACGCGCTGGGTGCGCTTGCTGAGGCCGATGGCGTAGGCGATCGCGCCGAGGTCGTCGCGCATGAGCACGATGTCGGCCGTCTCGAGGGCCGCGTCGGTGCCGGCGGCGCCCATGGCGATGCCGCTGGTGGCGGCCGCCAGGGCCGGCGCGTCGTTCACGCCGTCGCCCACCATGGCCGTTGGCCCGTACTGGCGCCCCAGCTCGCCGACGATGCGCAGCTTGTCCTCGGGGAGCAGCCCGGCGCGCACCTCGTCAACGCCGACGCGGCGGCCCAGGGCCTCGGCCACGCGCGCGTTGTCGCCGGTGAGCATGACCACGCGCTCGACGCCGGCGCGGCGCAGGGCGGCCACCTGGGCGGCGGCGTCGGCCCGCTCGCGGTCCATCACCGTCACCAGGCCGAGCCAGCGCTCGCCGCGGCGGGCCAGCAGCACCGTGCCGCGGCCCTCGTCGGCCAGGCGGTCCGCCTCGGCCAGCAGCTCGGGCGGCACCTGGCCGCCGCGGTGGGTGAAGAGGCGCGGCGCGCCGACCAGGGTCTCCTCGCCGTCCCACTCGGCGCGCACGCCCATGCCGGTCACCGCCTCGAACTGATCGGGCTCGGCGGGGGCGACGCCGCGGGCCGCGGCATAGGCCAGGATGGCGCGGGCGATCGGGTGCTCGCTCGGCCCCTCGGCGCGGGCCACGGCGGCCAGCAGTTCGTCGCCGCCGACGCCGGGGCGGGGCAGCACGTCGGTCACCTCGGGGCGGCCGTGGGTGAGCGTGCCGGTCTTGTCGAAGGCCACCACCCTGACCTTGCTCAGCTCCTCGAGGTGGGCGCCGCCCTTGAAGAGCACGCCGCGGCGAGCCCCGTTGGCGATCGCGCTGAGCAGGGCCGCCGGCACGCTGATCACCAGGGCGCAGGGCGAGGCGACGGTGAGCAGGACCATGCCGGTGTAGAAGTTATCGGCGAAGGGCACGCCAAAGAGCGACGGCCCGAGGGCGATGAAGAGGGCCACGGCGCCGATCACGCCCAGGGCGTACCACTGCTCGAAGCGGTCGAGGAAGCTCTGGGTGCGGGCCTTGCGCGCCCTGGCCTCGCTCACCATGCCGATGATCCGCGCCAGGGTGCTCTCGCTCGCCGGCTTGGTGACCAGCACGTCGAGGGCGCCGCTCTGGTTGAGCGTGCCGGCCAGCACGGCCGCGCCCTCGCCCTTCTGCACCGGCAGCGACTCCCCGGTGAGGGCCGACTCGTCGAAGCTGCCCGCGCCGCGCAGGATGGTGCCGTCGAGGGGCACGCGGTCGCCGGGGCGCAGGGCCAGCTCGCCGCGGGCCAGGGTCCCCAGTCCGATGGCCAGCCCCAGCCAGGCCGCCGTGCCGGGGTGGGGCGAGGTCCAGAGCCGGTAGGTGGCCACCAGCGCCAGGGCCACCAGGAGCGCCGAGAGCGACTCGCTCATGACCACA
>DAOLDO010000898.1:0-2979 GCA_035327325.1 Chloroflexaceae bacterium
GCCGAGCACTTCACCCACGTCTCGCTGTGGGCGCGAACGAGGAGTCCGCACTGGTCGTACTGCGCGTTCGGCGCGCTCGTGAGCCGGGCGCTCAGGGCGAAGTCGCCGCGGACCCGGGTCCAGAAGAAGTGGCCGTTGTCGCGCCGGAAGCCGTAGTGCGTGCGCTGCGAGTAGGTGAGCGGACCACGGGGGCCGAGAACGGCCAGGATCGTCGCCCGTATCTGGTCATGCTTCGCCCGCTCGATGGTCGCCCCCGTCTTGCCTGGTACCGGGGTGTGAAGGGCTATCCGCTCTTCGGTGGGCATGTCTGCTCCCGTCAAATCAGCTTGGCTGCTGCCCCTATTGTACGTCGCGCAAGACCTTGACGAGCACCTCGCGGGTGAGGGGGCCGTCGAACTCCGCGAGGTCGCTCGCCTGCCAGCGACCGAGCACGAGGTGCCCGCCGCTGACGAAGACGACGTGCGAGAAGCCCATCGTGCTGGACGCCGGGGTCGGCATGCTCCTGGATGGTGATGCCACAGGTGGTGTGGGGCACGTAGAGCAGGGCGGTGCCCTCGGCGATCCCGCTGGACTGGACCGCCTCACGAACCGCGCCGGTGATGTCCACCAGGCACTCCTGCGCCGGTGCGCCGATCGCCAGTCGTTCGAGCAGCGGTCGCCCTTTCTGTTCACTGGAGCGCCGGCTCAGACCCCGCGCCGCGCCACTCGCCGCGCACCCTTCTCGCTGGTCAGCTGGCGCAGGGCGTCGCCCCCGATCCAGCGGGCCGCCCGCGCTTCCGACGCCTGCAGACGCCGGGCAACCGTCACCGCCGCCTCATTCAGCTCGGGGCCGCGCTGCCCGATCTCCCGGATCGTCCAGCTCACCACCTTCTTGACGCAGGTGCGCTCGTCGCCGGCCTCGCGCGCGGCGCGGGCCAGGTAGCGGTGGAGCCGCTCGGCCGGGACGCCCCTGTCCTTGCCGGCCACCTGCACCATCAGCACGAAGCCGGCCCGCTTGACCAACTCCTCCTCCCGGCGAGCACCCGCCCGTCGGGGATGCGCCAGGCGAAGGCCGAGCAGCCGTGGGGCAGCGTGCCCGCGCGCAGGAAAAGCCCGCGGGCCGGCGGGACGCCCACCCGCTCGGCGAAGGCGGCGATCTCGGCCCACAGCGTGGGGGCGATGGCCCGCAGCTCGGCAGCGCAGCGCTCGAGCAAGGGCTCGTTGTCGGCCCAGGGGGCGCGGGGCCCGTGGAGCGGGGGCGGGAGCGACCGGACCTGCTCGGCCTGGAGCCGGCCGAGGGTGGCCGGGTCGCCGGCCAGGCTGGAGATCTGGTAGCTGCTCATCGCAGCGACAGTGTAGCACGGCTGCGAACGCTGAGGCCGCGTCGCTCATCCGGGGCTGGCCCGCGAAATAGTAGCACTCCGCCCCGTGCTACAATCCAGGCTCTCCCCGGTTCTTCTTGCCGCCAGCCACGCAGGAGCGCACCGATGACAGGCTCGCCGCTCACCCTCACGTTCGACGACCCGCAGCGCCTTCCCTGGGTCTTCGATCTGGAGCAGCCTCGCACCGCCGCGATGCCCATCCATCCCGCCCATCTCCCCGGCTACAGCTATGTGCTGCACCGGCGCCACCAGGACAACTACGGACAGGACGGCCCCCGCTCCGGCGCCTCGGGGATGATTGTCACGATGGAGCACACCGGCACCCACATTGACGCCCTCTGCCACCAGGCCGAGCACCTCGCCCTGTGCGGCGGTGTCCCCATCAACGCCACGACCCAGACGCCCCGCGGCTTCACCCGCCACGGCGTCGAGGAGATCGGCCCCATCGTCGGGCCGGGCCTCCTGCTCGACGTCGCCGCCCTGCGCGGTGTTGAGGCGCTCCCGCCGGGCTACGCGATCACCGAAGCGGATCTGGAAGCGTGCTGCGCGCGCCAACGCGTCACGATCGAGGCGGGCGACGTGGTCCTGGTGCGGACGGGCAACGAGCGCTTCTGGGATGAGAGCGAGCGCTACCTGGCCGGCCCCGGCGTCCACGGCGACGGCTCGCGCTGGCTGGCCCGGCGCGGGGTGCGAGCGGTGGGCGCCGACACCATGGCCTGGGACGTGATCGGCCTGCCCGACGAGGAGCTGGGCTGCACCCTGCCCGGCCACGTCATCCTGCTCGCCCAGCACGGCATCTATATCATCGAGAACCTGCGCCTCGCGGAACTGGCGGCGACCGAGGCATGGCGCTTTGTGTTCGTCTGCGCGCCATTGAAGTTTGTCGGCGCCACGGGCTCGCCCGTGCGGCCCCTCGCGTTTGTCGCACGGCAGGACGAGGCGGGCCAGGAAGGAGCAACGCCGTGACCCGCTCGCGTGCCCGCAGGCTGCTCGGGGCACTGTTTATCGTGGGCGGCCTCAACCACTTCCTCCAGCCGCGCTTCTACCTGGCGATGATGCCGGACTATCTCCCCGCCCACCGGGAGCTGGTCGCGACGAGCGGGTACGCCGAGATCGGCCTCGGGGCGACCGCCTTTCTGCCACAGCTACGAGGTCTCACCCGCTGGGGCCTGCTCGCCCTGCTCGTCGCCGTGTTCCCGGCGAACCTGCACATGGCCCTGCACCCGGAGCGCTACCGGCGCATCCCGTTCATACTGCTCTGGCTCCGGCTCCCCCTCCAGCCCGCCCTGATGGCCTGGGTCTGGTGGACCACGGCGGAGGCCGACTGAGCTGGCGTGAGCCCGACGCCTCACCGCCATGAAGGTCGCGGCCGAGCTGCGACGGCTCGCGTGCGCCGAGAGCCGGCCACGCATCACAGGAGCACCCACGAGCGAGATGTTGACTCGCGCGCGGATCGACAGAGCAGTTAAGCAGTTCGCCCGCCTGCGCCCGACGCACACCATCTGCCGCGACTGACCTCATGAGGGCCGCCGTCTCGCGCCTCCGACCTCACGCGCCATTGGCGCTCAGATCCTTGTCCTCCATTTCCCAGCGACTTCCAGCAGATCCACTGCCAGGC
>DAOLDO010000899.1:0-2977 GCA_035327325.1 Chloroflexaceae bacterium
TCGGCCCCGACCGCCAGCTCTTCCTCGACCTGAGCGCGCTGCTCGAGGAGGTGTGCGCCCCGGTCGCCGAGGCCCTGACCCGCTTCGCCCGGGTCAGCGGCGCGGTCCTGGCGCCCCTGGAGGGCGAGCTGGCCTTCTTCCTCGGCGCCGCCCGGCTTGTCGCCACGCTGCGCGCCGAGGGCTACCCCCTGACACGCCCGGCCATCGCCCCGCCCGACGCGCGCCTGCTCGAGGCCAGGGGCCTCTACAGCCTCGAGCTGGCCCTGCGCCTGCGGGCCAGGCCGCCCGAGAACGGCCTGCCCGTCGCCCCCGTGCCCAACGACGCCGCCTTCGACGAGCACGGCCGCGTCTTCGTGCTCACCGGCCCCAACCGCGGCGGCAAGACCACCTACACCCGGGCCATTGGGCAGGCCCTGGCCCTGGCCCAGGCCGGGCTGCCCGTGCCCGCCGCGGCGGCCCGCCTCAGCCCCGCCGACGCAATCTACACCCTCTTCCCCGCGGCCGAGCTGGCCCAGACCGGCATGGGCCGCCTCGACGAGTAAGCCGCCCGCCTCGCCGCGATCTTCCGCCAGGCCACGCCGCGCAGCATGGTGCTGCTCAACGAGCCCCTCGGCAGCACCAGCCCCCACGAGGCCCTCGCCATCGCCCGCGACGTCGTCTGCGGCCTGCGCATACTGGGCGTCCGCGCCGTGCTCGTCACCCACCTGCACGAGCTGGCCCGCGAGGCCGCGGACCTCAACGCGGCGGTGGAGGGCGCCAGCCTGGTGGCGCCCCTGGTGGCCGGCGCCGACGAGGGCGCGGACGGCGACGCCGTGCGCACCTATACGGTGGCCCGCGGGCTCCCCGGTGGGCGCAGCTACGCCGCCGACATTGCCCTCGCCCACGGGCTGCACCTCAGCCAGATCGAGCGCACCCTGCGCGAGCGACTGCGCGAGAGGTGAGGACCCGGCCGGTTCGGGCGAGGCCGCGCGTCCCTCACTCGAGGCCGGCGCGCAGCTCCCTGAGGGCCGCCAGGGCCTCGTAGCCGCTCGCCGCGACAGCCGCGACGCGCTCGGGCACGCCCGCGAGGGACTTGCCGACGACCACGGCCTCGAGGGCCTCGCTCGCCTCGGCCAGCCGCCGGGCGCCGACGATCGCGGCGCTGGACTTGATGCTATGGGCGATGCGGTGCACCTCGACCGCATTGGCCGCGGCCGCGCTCCTGCCGAGGGCCTCGAGCTGGGCGGGCAGGTCGTCGAGGAACAGGTCAACCACCTCGATCACGACCTCGGGCTGCCCGTCGCCGAGCTCAGCCTGGAGCGCGTCGAGGGCGGCCCGATCAATCACCCCCCCGAGCTCGCCGGCGGCTGCGGCCTTGCCCCTGGGCGGCCCGGCCGCCCGCTCCAGGGCCGCCACCAGCTCCTCGACGCGCACCGGCTTGGAGATGTAGTCGTCCATGCCGGCGGCCAGGCAGATCTCGCGGTCGCCCTGCATGACGTTGGCGGTCATGGCGATGATCCAGGGCTGGCACCAGCGGGCGAGCTCGCGCCTGATGCGGGCCGTTGCGCCGAGCCCGTCGAGCTCGGGCATCTGCATGTCCATCAGCACCACGTCGTAGGGCTGGCGCGCCAGCGCCTCGAGGACCTCCAGGCCGTTGGCCGCCACGTCCGCCCTGTAGCCGAGCCGGTCCAGGGTTCTGGTGGCCACCTTCTGGTTCACGACGTTGTCCTCGGCGAGGAGGATGCGCATGGGCAGGCGTTCGGCCAGCCCCCGGTCGAAGGGCTGCCGCGGGGGCGCCGGTCGCGGTCGCGGGGCGGCGTCGGCGCCGAGGGCGTCGAGGACGGCCTCGTAGAGCTGGGCCGCCTTCACCGGCTTGGTCAGCCCGGCCGCGAAATGCCCGCCTGCGAGATCCTCGGGACGGCGCCCGAGCGAGGTCAGCAGGATCAGCGGCAGCTCGCGCCCGGCCGGCAGGTCGCGCAGGGCCTCGGCGAGCTGGGCCCCGTCCATCGCCGGCATCTGCATGTCGAGCACCGCCACGTCGAACGGCTCGCCGCCGGCGACGGCGCGCAGGGCCTCGGCGCCCGTGCTGGCCGCGCGCACGCGCATACCCCAGGTCTCGGCCTGGGCCTGGAGGATGCGCCGGTTGGTCGCGTTGTCGTCCACCACCAGCAGGCACTTGCCCACGAGCTGAGGCACGGCCCCGCGCAGGTAGATCTTCGGCTGCGACGGAGAGACGGGGGCCTTGATGGTGAAGTGGAAGGTGCTCCCCTGGCCGGCGGCGCTCTCGACCCACATGCGCCCGCCCATCAGCGCGCAGAGGCGCTGGCTGATGGCCAGCCCGAGGCCAGTGCCCCCGTACTGGCGCGTCGTCGAGGCGTCCACCTGGCTAAAGGCGCGGAAGAGGCGATCCATGCGCTCGGGCGGGATGCCGATCCCCGTGTCGCGCACGCTGACGTGGAGCTCGACCAGGCCGTCGGCGGTGGGCGCGGCCTCCATGCGCACCACCACCTCGCCGCTCGGCGTGAACTTCACGGCGTTGGAAAGCAGGTTCACGAGGATCTGGCGCAGCCTGGTCGCATCGCCGATAAGGGAGTGGGGCGCGCTGGGCTCGAGCTGGTAGGCCAGGTCGAGCCCTTGCTCGGCCGCGCCTGGCGCCACCAGGTCGAGGGCCGACTCGAGGCAATCGCGCAGGTCGAAGGGCTGCCGCTCCAGCTCGAGCTTGCCCGACTCGATCTTGGAGAAGTCGAGGATGTCGTTGATGATGGTCAGCAGGGCGTCGCCCGAGCCGCGGATCGTCTCGACATACTCGCGCTGCTCGGGGCTCAGGGGCGTGTCGAGCAGCAGGCCGGTCATGCCGATCACCGCGTTCATCGGGGTGCGGATCTCGTGGCTCATGTTGGCGAGGAACTCGGACTTGGCGCGGGTCGCCGACTCGGCCGCCTCTTTGGTCCGCACCCGCTCCGCGGAGGTCTCGCGCGGGGCCGCCTCCGTGCGCGCC
>DAOLDO010000900.1:0-2965 GCA_035327325.1 Chloroflexaceae bacterium
CAGCGGCGGGGTCGCCGACTCCCCCGCCCCCGAGACCTTCCCCGACCTGCTTTCCCGCGGGGGCAGGGGCGAGAACCACCCCGCCTACGCCAGCCCCGAGGTGGACGCCCTGCTCGACCAGGCCGCCGTCGAGCCAGACGAGGCCCGCCGCCACGAGCTGTACCGCGAGGCCGAGCGGCGCATCCTGGCCGACGCGCCCGTAGTGCCGCTCTACCACACGGTGGAGCACACGCTGATCAAGCCCTACGTGCGCGGGCTGGAGGTGACGCCTATGGGCATCCTGGACCTGGCGAGCGTGGAGCTGGTGCGCTAGCAGGGATGTTCCCTGCACCCTTCGTTTCTGTGGGGGGCCCTCGCCGGCCCCCCACGCCCCCCGGCGCAGGGGCTGCGCCCCTTGACCCCGTAAAGCGCTACCTTTACCATTTTGATGGCCGTGCTGTCATGCCGCCTGGGCGCTGCCGTCGCGTGGGCCGGGCGCGGGCGGGCCACCTGGCCGGCCCCGCCCGCTCGGCGCCCCCAGGGAAGGGTGCCCCTCTTTTCGCGAGCGGGCTGGCACCCTTCCCTGGGAAGTCGAGCCTACCACGCCGGCCATGGCCTTTGTGGTGCCGGCGTGACATGAACGGCAGCGCCCACGGGGCATGACAACGGGCCGGGCGGCATAGCACAGCTGGCGCCTTTGGGGTTCGAAGGGGCGCAGCCCCTCGCGCGGGGGAGCGGGAGGGGGCCGGCGGCGGCCCCCTCGCAAAAAAAAGAGGGAGTGGGGCAGCGCCCCACAAAGAGCAGGGAGTGGGGCAGCACCCCACAAAGAGCAGGGGGTGGGGCAGCGCCCCACAAAGAGCCAGACAGAGCAGGGCTATGTCGAAAGTCCAGAACATCAAGGGGATGCGCGACCACCTGCCGCAGGCCATGCTCCTGCGCCAGCATATCGTCGAGACGGTGCGGCGGGTGTGCGAGCGCCACGGCTTCGAGCCGCTGCAGACGCCCGTGGTCGAGTACGCCGAGGTGCTGGAGGGCAAGCTCGGCGACGACGAGAAGCTGATCTACCGCTTCGAGGACCAGGGCGGCCGCCGGCTGGCCCTGCGCTACGACCAGACCGTGCCCCTCGCCCGCGTGGTCGCCCAGTACGCCGGCCAGCTCGCCCTGCCCTGGCGCCGCTACGCCTACGGGCCCAGCTACAGGGGCGAGCGCCCCGCCCGCGGGCGCTACCGCGAGTTCTACCAGTTCGACGCCGACATCGTGGGCAGCGCCTCGCCCCTCGCCGACGCCGAGATCGTCGCGGTGCTGACCGAGTCGCTCGAGGCCCTGGGCTTCCCCGGCTTCACCACGCTGCTCAACCACCGCCAGGTGATCGGCGGCATCGCCAGGGCCAGCGGCCTCGACGAGGCGGCGGCCGGCGGCGTCTACAGGGCGATCGACAAGTTCGATAAGCTCGGCGCCGACGGGGTGCGCGACGAGCTGCTGCGCATGGGCGTCGCGCCCGAGGCCGCCGCGCAGATCCTGGCCCTGGTGCAGACCGAGGGCGAGCCGATGGACGTGCTCGAGGAGCTGTCGGGCCGCCTGGGCGCCGACGAGCGGGCCGCCGGGGCCCTCGAGAACCTGCGGGCGATCATCGGGGCCCTGGGCGAGATGGGCGTCGCGCCCGAGCGCTACAGGGTCGCGCCGCGCCTGGCCCGCGGCCTCTCGTACTACACCGGCCTGGTCTTCGAGGCCAGCACCCCCCACTGGCCCGAGGGCTCGCTGCTGGGCGGCGGACGCTACGACGAGCTGGTCGGCCAGTTCGCGGGGCGCCCCATCCCCACCGTCGGCCTGGCCTTCGGCGTGGACCGGCTCCACGATGTGATGGAGGAGCTGGGCCTCGGCCCGCGCCCCGCCACAACGGCCGCCGCCTACGTCACCGTCTTCAACGGCGAGCTGGCGGCGGAGAGCCTGGCCCTGGCCCGCGAGCTGCGGGCCGGCGGGGTGAACGCGCTGATCGCCCTCGAGCCGGGCGGCCTCGGCAAGCAGTTCAAGGAGGCCGACCGCAAGGGCGTGCCCTTCGCCCTGGTGCTCGGCCCCGACGAGCTGGCCCGCGGCGAGGTGGTGGTCAAGGATCTGCGCGACGGCGGGCAGCGCTCCGTGCCGCGCGCGGAGGTGCTGGCCGCCCTGGGCGCCGCGCCTGAGTAGAGGCGCCCGGCCGGGGCGACGCTACGCCCCCGCCGGCAGGCGGAAGGTCCCGTCGGGCTCCGGCGGGAAGGGGTGGGCGGCCACGACGGCGTCGAGGTTGAGGGGCCCGTAGAGGTGCGGGAAGCGCTGGCCGGGCTCCGACTCCTCGTAGCGCAGCTCGGCCAGGAGGCGCGCGGGGTCCACGGCGAGCAGCACGAGGCCGGCCTGGCCCCGGTAGAAGCGGTCGGCCACCCAGAGCAGCTGCGCGCGGGTCGAGAGGTGGATGAAGCCCTCCGTGGCGAGCGAGTCGGCGGTGTAGGCGCCGGCCCGTCTGGCGTCCTCCCAGGCGGCGACCGTCGTGATGTGGAAGATCGGCTTCACGGCTAGAGGGCCTCCTGGAGCGTCGCCACCGTGTGCAGGTCGCTGAGGTCCACGCCGAGGCCGACGAGGGCCTGGGCCACCTCGGGCCTGATGCCGGCGAGCACGGTGCGCGTGCCCATCAGGGCGGTGGCCTGGGCGACGCGCAGCAGGGCCCCGGCGACGTGGGTGTCAACCACGGCCACGCCGGTGACGTCGAGCACGACGGTGCGGGCCCCCGAGCCCTCAACCCGATCGAGGACGGAGCTGAGGACCTGGTCGGCGCGGGCGCTGTCTATGTTGCCCACCAGGGGCACGATCAGGGTGCTGGCGCTGACGGGGATGACCGGCACCGACAGCTCGGCCACGATGCGGTTGAGGTCCTGCTGGGCCTGGAGGCTGGCGCGCAGCTCGGCGGCGGCGACCCGCTGCTCCTCGGCGACCTGGCGCAGGGCGGCGGTGCGCT
>DAOLDO010000901.1:0-2958 GCA_035327325.1 Chloroflexaceae bacterium
GTGAGGTGTGAGGTGTGAGGTGTGAGGTGTGAGGTGTGAGGTGTGAGGTGTGAGGAGAACTTGTCTCGCGTGGCTCACAGCTCACACCTCAAAGTTCACACCTCACACCGCTACCTGCCGCCGAAGCCGGTGGTGGCGATGCCCTGCACGAAGTAGCGCTGCGCGAAAATGAAGAGCAGCACCATCGGGAAGAGCATGAAGGTCGCGGCGGCGAAGACCAGCTCCCAGTTCGAGACGTTGGTGTCGTTGTAGGCCCGCAGGGCGAGCGAGAGCGTCCACAGGCTCTGCGAGTTGATGTAGATCAGCGGGTTGAGGAAGTCGTTGTAGTGCTGGATGATCGCGAAGACGGCGACGGTGGCGAGCACGGGCACCGAGAGGGGCAGGATGAGCTGGAAGAGGATGCGCAGCCGGCCCGCGCCGTCAATCATCGCGGCCTGCTCGAGCTCGTACGGGATGCCGCGGAAGAACTGGCGCATCAGGAAGACGTAGATCGCCGTGGTGGCGGTCCAGTAGGGCACGATCAGCGGCAGCCATGTGTTGATCCAGCCGAAGTTGGTGAACAGGACGAAGCGCGGCACCAGGGTGATCACGTCGGGCAGCATCATCGTGGCGAGCAGCAGCGAGAACCAGATGTCGCGGCCGGGCCAGTTGATGCGCGCGAACGAGTAGGCCACCAGGGCCGAGGAGATCACCGTGCCGGCCACCGCCAGGGCGACCACGACAAAGGTGTTCCAGGTGAAGCGCCACAGGGGCAGCACCTCGAAGATCTTGACGTAGTTGCCCCACTGGGGGTTCTCCGGGATCCAGACGATCGGGCTGGCGAAGATCTCGTTCGAGACCTTGAGCGACGACGAGATCATCCAGAGGGTCGGGGCCAGGAAGAAGACCAGCAGCGCGAACATCAGCAGCTCGAGGGCGATGTTGGCGATGCGCTCGCGCAGCTTGCGCGGGCTGCGCCGCTCGGGGATCGGCGACCTGGGCTCGGCCCTGTGAGTCTGAACGGCCATCATGTCCTCCTTGTGGCCCTAATTCTCATAGTGGACGAGCCGGCGCGAGAGGTAGAACTGGGCGATGGTGAAGCCGATCACGATCACGAACAGCTCCCAGGCCAGGGCGGCGGCGAAGCCCATGTTGAAGTACTCGAAGCCCTGGCGGTAGATGTAGAGCACCGAGAAGAGCGTCGCGTCCTCGGGGCCGCCCTGGGTCATGATCAGGGCCGGGACGAAGATCTGGAACGAGTTGACCACCGCGATCACGGCGTTGTAGAGGATGAGCGGGGCCATCAGCGGGATCACGATCGTGAACAGGCGCCGCACGGTGCTGGCCCCGTCGATCGAGGCCGCCTCCATCACCGACTCGGGGATGTTGGCCAGGCCGGCGATGAAGATCACCATCTGGCGGCCGATCATCGAGAGCGAC
Organism: Chloroflexaceae bacterium; assembly: GCA_035327325.1. Taxonomy (GTDB): domain Bacteria; phylum Chloroflexota; class Chloroflexia; order Chloroflexales; family Chloroflexaceae; genus CAIWXH01. The sequence continues at coordinate 1,420 of DAOLDO010000901.1, forward strand.
ATGATCACGAAGGCGAGCTTGGCCTGGTCCTTGGTGAAGAGCCAGGGCTGGGGCGGGACGCCGAACCAGCCGAGGGCCTCGTTGAGGATGCCGTACTCGGGGTGGAAGACGCGCTGCCAGACCACGGCGCTGGCCACCAGGGGCAGGATGATCGGCAGGTAGAAGCCGGCGCGATAGAGGTTGCGCAGCAACAGAGGCCGGCTCAGGGCGAGGGCCAGCAGGAAGGCGATCACGATCTGCAGGGGCACGGCGAGGATGGTGTAGTAGGCCGTGTTCCAGAGGGCGAGGCTCGCCTTCGGGTCGGTGAAGAGCCGGACGATATTGTCGAAGCCGGCGAAGCGCGGCGGCGAGAGCAGGTCCCAGCGGTGGAAGACCAGGTAGATCGAGTAGAGCATCGGGTAGAGGGTGAAGGCCAGGAACCCGATGATAAAGGGCGAGGCGAACAGATACCCCGCGATCCACTCGCGGTGCTGCAGGCTGAGCGTCCTGCGCGTCTTGAGGCGCTCCGTTACTCCCGTGGTAGCCATTGGGGCACCCTCCTGGCGCGTAGAGCTGACGCAGCGCACGGCGAACCGGGCGGGGTCGCGGCGGCGGCCCGCAGCTCTCTTGGCATTGCTGTGTGAGGTGTGAGTCGCTCGCTGCGCAGCGGCTGCGCCTCGTCTTGCACCCGCCTGTGAGGTGTGAGCAGGGCCTCTATCAGGCGCTCACACCTCACAGCTCACAGCTCACAGCTCACTAGGCGTTGGCCTCGTCCAGCAGCTTCTGGAGGGCGGCGTCAACCTGGGGCAGCACGTCGGCGGCCCTGGCGCTGTTGTTCAGCAGGGGGTCCCAGGCCACGGGCTTGACCACCTCAGACCACATCTTGCTGCGCGGCACCTTGCCCACCACGTCAACGTGGCCGCGGCGGAAGGCTTCGATGAAGGCTGTGGCGTTCGAGAACTGGAACTGCTCCTGGGCCTGGGGCACCCAGTGCGACTCGATCAGGGCCATGGTGTTGGGCATGCGGCCCGTGGTGTCGGAGTAGATCTTCTGGCCCTCCTCGCCGGCCATGAAGCTGGCGAAGGCCCAGGCCGCGTCCACCTTGTCGCCCTTGAGCAGGGCCACGCCCTCGGACCAGCCGCGGTGGGGGCGGTCCTCGTCGCCGCCGCGGGGCATGAGCACCACGTCGAACTCGATCTGCTTGTTCTCGGCGCGCAGCTGGGGGCTGTTCATGCGGCCGAGCCACCAGGGGCCCTCGTACTTCATCGCCGAGCCGCCCGTCTCGATCGTGTTGGCGCCCGTGGCGACGTCGGCCTGCAGCGGCGAGATGTTCAGGCCGTACATCATGTCCTGGGCGATCAGCTGCACCATCTCGACGATCTCGGGCTGGTTGAACTGGGCCACCTTCGGGTCAATCAGGCTGTCGAACTCCTGCTTGCCCGTCGAGCGGATCCAGTGGATGTCGCGGAACCACTGGGCGCTGGCCTGGTAGCCGTACTGGCGGGCGGTGGCGTCCGGCCATGCGAGGGCCAGGGCGGGCTCGGGGGACTCCCCCGCGGT
>DAOLDO010000902.1:0-2950 GCA_035327325.1 Chloroflexaceae bacterium
CGCCACGCCGCTGCCGCGTGAGCAGCGCGTCGAGCATCGCCAGCTCGCTTGCGCGGTCGTAGAACACGTCGTCTGCTCCCACAAAGACATCTCCTCAGTATTATACTCGCACGATGTATCTTTTGCCAGCCGTTAGAACGTGCCCCTAAGCGGCACAGGGTGGACCTCCGACGTATCCATTGAGGGTGGGTAGGTTGGCGTCATTGTGAGTTGCCAAGTAGCGCAGTTTTCGGCATACTGCTGCTATGGATGAGCCGCAGCACCCAGCAGAATTGCGTGAGAAAGCCTCGCAGGCGACCCCTCCTGATGCGCAGCAGTTTATCGCCTTGCTCGTCGCGAAGCTCGCTGTGTTGGAGGCGCGCCTCAACCAGAACTCGCAGAACTTCTCGAAGCCGTCCTCCGCTCACTCGTCCTCTGCTCCTCCCCGGCCCGTCAAAACCCCGTGCCGCAAACTCAAGTCCAAGCGCACGCAGCCAGGGCACCCTGACCAGCAACGTGAGCTTGTTCCCACCGAGAACGTCATGTGCGTCGCCGAGTTGTACCCCACTGGCTGCCCCTCCTGTCGGTTGCCTTTCCCGAACTGCTGCCCACGCTCGGGCCGCCTCGCCGACTACAGGTTTGGAACCTTCCCATCATCGTGCCCGAGATCACCGAGTATCAGTACTTCAGGGTGCGCTGTCCGTGCTGCAAGGGCTGGGTGACCGCAAGTTTATCCTTCTGAGTAGTGGACAGGAGGCAATGATGCGAGACTTGACTGACCGGTCCTACCTGCGCGACGAGCAGTACCGCGACAGCCGCAACCTCGACGCGCGGGTACGCCTGCACCAGCTGTTCAGCGTCATCAGGGGTAGCCTAAACCGCTGGCTCTTTGAGCGCATCCCGGCTGACCCCACGAGCCGTGTGCTGGAGCTCGGCTGTGGACCCGGCCACTTCTGGCGGGAGACGCGGGACCTTCGCCCCCGCGGGTGGCGTGTGGTCTGCACCGACCTGTCGCCGGGCATGGTCGCTGAGGCCGGGCGCGAGCTGAGCGGCGAGGCCGGGCTAAGCTTTGCCACCGTCGACGCTCAGGCTCTCCCCTTCCCCGACAGCAGCTTCGACTTGGTGCTAGCAAACTTCATGCTGTACCACGTGCCTGACCGTCCCCGCGCCCTCGCCGAGGTGCGGCGGGTTCTCCGCCCGGGCGGACTGTTTGCCGCCGCGACGGTGGGCCGGCGTCACATGGTCGGGGTGCGCGAACTCATTCAGCGCTTCGTCCCCGACCTCTCGCCAGAGGCGATCGCACAGAGCGACAACTTTCTGCTAGAAAATGGCGCGGAGCAGCTCGCACAGTTCTTCGACGAGGTGCGCGTGGAGCGCCAGCCCAACGCCCTCCGCGTCACCGAGGCCGGTCCGCTGGTCGACTACGTCCTCTCAATGTGGAGCTACCGTGAGGCGCTGGCGGGGCGCGAGGCGGCGTTTGCTGACTTCGTCGCCGATGAGATCGCCAGGGATGGGGTGATCCAGATCGCCAAGGAGACGGGTCTGCTCCTCGGCCGCCGGCGGAACCGCTCGCCAGCGGAGCGAACCGGCACACTCGTGGCGCCAGCCGGAGCACCTCGCGTTGATGGCCACATGCTGCGTCCTTCTGCGAGCGCCGCTAAATCCGCCGCTCTCCGTGATGTCACCAAAGAGCGTGGTTGGACACCGGAAGCGCTGGCGGAGGGCGTGCGCGCGGCGAGTGCCCTGGTCTGGCTCGACGGCGATGAGCTCACCTTCTGCTACCAGGGTGCGGCAAGCAGGGTGCGGATCTGCTGCGGCATCCAGATGGAGCTGCATCGCATTGGCGAGGGCGAGATCTGGGTGCTGACCGTGAAGCAGAACGACCTGACACGAGCAATCGTTACCTACAGCTTCATCCCCGACGAGCGCTTTCCAATCGGCGAGCCGATGCAGGTTTGGCGCGGCCCACTCGCCCCTCCCGCGCTGGCGCGAGCGACCACGCTCCAGGGCGTGGTGCGCACCGTGCCTCTCCAGAGCGTCGCGCTCGGCGAGGCCCGCGAGGTGACGGTGTACCTCCCGCCGGGCCAGCGCCCCGCGAACAGCTCCCCGACCGTCTATGCTGCCGACGGCGAGTGCGTAGGCGGCCTGGCCCCCCTCGTCGAGCCCCTGATCCTCGCCGGCGCGCTTCCGCCGCTGCTGCTTGTCGGCGCCCACTCTGGTGAGGACGAGCTGCGGGCAAAGGAGTATCTCCCGCGGCACGATTGGACTCGCTTCACCGCCCATGAACGCTTCTTCGTCGATGAACTGGCAGCCTGGGCGGAGCGGGAGCTGGGCGCGACGACCGACCGCACGCTCCGGGCGGTGTTCGGCTTCTCCAACGGTGGGGTCTTTGCCAGCGAGATGGCCCTGCGCCACTCGGAGCGCTTTGGCGTGGCCCTGCCCTTCTCGGCCGGCGTTGCGCCGGACACGAAACGTAACCGTCCCGCTTCGGACATCCGGGTCTACCTCGCAGCGGGGCTGTTCGAGGAGGGGTTCTACACTACCACCCGCGCCTTCGGTCTGGAGCTGGAGCGGGTTGGTGCCCAGGTTGTCTTCAACCCGCGGGCGGCTGGCCACGACTACTCAATGTGGGAAGAAGAGTTCGCGGCCGCAGCGCTCTGGGCCTTTGGGATGTAGGGCCGCTCAGCACCGCTTCCGTGCGAGGGCGACCATCGCCGTCTCTGTAATCAGTAGGGGTGGGCGATCTACATCAATCTCCTGCGGGGCGCGAACGGTTACACCTCCGACTCTCGCGAGCTAGGCCGACCACAAGCCGCCAATCACAAGGTTGGTCGGCCCCGGTACTGCAGGCTCTCCGCCAAATGCGCCGGGCCGATCTGCTCGGCGCCTGCGAGGTCAGCGATGGTGCGGGCGAGCCGCAGGGTGCGCTGGTAGGCGCCGGCCGAGAGGTCGAGCTGGCGCACCGCTGCCT
>DAOLDO010000903.1:0-2950 GCA_035327325.1 Chloroflexaceae bacterium
GGCCTGATCGTCCCCGAGCGGGTCGAGCAGGGCGGCGGGCCCGAGAAGCAGATCTTCGCGATCACTCCGGCCGGTCGCGACGAGCTGGCCCGCTGGTTCGCCACGCCGGTCGCGAGCGAGCACCAGCGGGACGAGTTCTTCCTCAAGCTGATGCTCAGTGTCGCCACGGGCCTCGGCGACCCCTACAGCGTGATTCGCGCCCAGCGCGCCGGCCTCTTCCGCGAGCTGCACAGCCTGACCAGGCGCCGCGGCGCCCTCAGCCCCGCCCGGGCCCTCGCGGCCATCTTGCTGCTCGAGCGGGCGGCCATGCACGTCGAGGCCGACCTGCGCTGGCTGGACATGCTCGAGGCCCGGCTGGACGAGATCCGCCGCCAGCCGTTGCCCGAGCCGACCCCCCGTCCCCGCGGCCGTCCGCCGCGCGGCGAGTGAGCGAGGAGCCCCCCATGACGATTGTCGAGACCCGCAACCTGTCCAAGACCTACGGCGCCGGCGAGGTGGCCGTCACCGCCCTGCGCTCCGTCTCTATGCGCGTCGAGCCGGGCGCCTTCGTGGCCGTGATGGGCCCGAGCGGCTGCGGCAAATCCACCCTGCTCCAGCTTCTCGGCGGGCTGGACCGCCCCAGCGCCGGCGATGTGCTGATCGAGGGCCAGGCCCTGGCCGGCCTGGGCGACGACGAGCTGACCGCCCTGCGCCGCCGCCGCATCGGCTTCATCTTCCAGACCTACAACCTCATCCCGGTGCTGAGCGCCGTGGAGAACGCCGCCCTGCCCCTGGTGCTCGACGGCGTGCGCCCCGCCGAGGCCAACGTCCGCGCGGCCGCCTGGCTCGAGCGAGTCGGCCTCGGCGACCGGCTGGGCCACAGGCCCGGCCAGCTTTCGGGCGGCCAGCAGCAGCGCGTGGCCGTGGCCCGCGCCCTCGTGGCCGACCCCGCCCTGGTCCTCGCCGACGAGCCCACGGGCAACCTCGACTCGCGGGCCGCGGACGCGATCGCCCAGCTGCTGCGCCAGGTGGCCGACACCTGGGGCCGCAGCGTGCTCATGGTCACCCACGACCCGCGCATCGCCGCCTTCGCCGACCGGATTGTCTTCCTCAAGGACGGCACGATCGTCGAGGAGACCCAGCTGGCCGCCCGGCCCGCCCCGGCCCTCGCCGCCGACGCCGACACGCTGGAGGTGCGGCGATGAGCATCCAGCTCCTGCTGGCCTGGCGCTACCTCTGGGGGCGCCGGCTGCGCGCCGCCCTGACCGCCCTGGCGATCGTCTTCGGCGTGATGATCATGTTCGGCATGCAGGGCGTCATCCCCGCCGTGCGGGCCTCGTTCGACGCCAACCTGGCCGTCTCGGCCCACGGGGTGGACCTGATCGTCACCCGGGCGGACGGCGGTCTCTTCCCCCAGCCCGTCGCCGACGAGGTGGCCGCCACGCCCGGCGTCGCCCTGGTGATGCCGGTGCTGGAGCGCCCCCTGCGCCTGCCGGCGGCCCTGGCCCTGCCCACGGTCGCGGGCCCGCCGCTCGACGCCCTGACGATCAACGGGGTGGACCCGGCGACGGCGGCGGCCGCCATCCCGATCGCGCCGGTCGAGGGCCGCTGGCTGAGACCGGGCGAGCCCCGGGCGGCCCTGGTGCGCCAGAGCCTGGCCGAGCAGACGGGGCTGGGCCTGGGCGACACCCTGCGCCTGCCCGCCGCCGACGGCAGCGTCGAGCTGACCATCGTCGGCGTGCTGCCCCCGCGCCCGGTCTTCGGCGACGAGGAGCTGTACGTGGCCCTTGAGACGGCCCAGGCGATCTTCGGCCTGCCGGGGCAGATCAACGCCCTGACCGGCCAGTTCGCCGCGGGGCAGGAGGCCGAGGCCCTGCGGGGGGCTATCCTGGCCGAGCTGGGGGCGGGCTACGCCGCGGGCGCGGTCGAGGCCGGCGGCGCCGAGTGGGACGCGGCGCTGCGCATCGGCGAGGCCGCCTTCACCCTGTTCGGCGGGCTGGCCCTGGCCATGGGCGGCTTCATCATCCTCAACACCTTCCGCACGGGCGTGGCCGAGCGCCGCCGCGACATCGGCATGCTGCGGGCGGTGGGCGCCGGCAGGCGCGCCGTGATCGGCATGGTCGTCGCCGAGAGCCTGCTGCTCGGCGCGGTCGGGACGCTGCTTGGCATCCTGGCGGGCTACGCCCTGGTCAGCGGGCTGGTGGCGGCGATCGGGCCGACCTGGGCGCGCTACTTCGGCGCGCCCCTGGGGCGGCCAACCTTCGGCCCCGCGGCCTGGCTGGTGAGCGTGGGGCTGGGCCTGGGCGTGCCGCTGCTCAGCGGGCTGCTGCCGGCCCTCAGCGCCGGGCGCCTGCCGCCCCTCGAGGCCCTGCGGCCGAGCGATGAGGCCACGGGCGGCCACCAGGGCCGGGGCCGGGCTGTGGTGGGCGCGGCCACGCTCGCCCTGGCCCTGGCCGGGCTGCTGAGCGGCCAGGCGCCCCTCGCCCTGCTGGGCGCCCTGCTCAGCCTGGCCGGCCTGATCGTGCTGTCGCCGCTGCTGGTCGCGCCGCTGGCGCGCCACGGCGGGCGCCTGCTGAGCGCGGCCTTCCCGCGCGAGGGGGCGATCGCGCAGGGCAACATGCTGCGCAACCCGGGCCGCGCCGCGGTGACGGCCTCGGCCATGCTGATCAGCCTGGCGATCCTGGTGGCCCTGGCGGGGCTGAGCACCACCTTCACGCGGGGCCTGCTGGGCTACCTGGAGCAGAGCATGCGCGCCGACTACATGCTCGTGCCCGAGGCCCTGGTGCTCGGCCAGGGCAACGTGGGGGCCGGCCCCGAGCTGGCCGAGCGGCTGCGGGCCACGCCGGGCGTCGCCGCCGTGACCACGCTGCGCCAGGCGAGCGGGCGCCTGGACGGGGTGGACGCTCAGATCGTCGGCATTGACCCTGCCACCTACCCCGAGCTGGCCGGGCTGGTCTTCACGGCGGGGGGG
>DAOLDO010000904.1:0-2948 GCA_035327325.1 Chloroflexaceae bacterium
CCGAGCCCACAGCGGCCCCCGCCGCGACCGGCGGTGAGCCCGTCACCTTCACCTTCGCGCACCCCGGCCCGATCCGCACCATGGACGCGCCCGTGACCTGGTTCGGCTCGACCCACTGGCTGGCCAACCTGCTCTACGACTGCCTGATCTGGCGCACCTCCGACGGCACCGGCTACGAGGGCCAGGCCGCCGAGCGCTGGGAGCAGATTGACCCGACCACCTGGCGCTTCTACCTGCGCCCCGGCCTGACCTTCCACAACGGCGAGGTCCTCGACGCCGAGGCCGTCAAGTGGAACATTGACCGCGTCCGCACCCGCGAGGACTTCCTCGTGCACCCCCAGTGGCAGTTCATCAGCGAGGTGAACGTCATTGACGAGACCACGCTCGACATCATCACCGGCGAGCCCCACGCCTACTTCGAGTACGACGTCAGCTACAACGGCTGCCAGATCCTGCCCCCCGACTACATCGAGGAGGTCGGCGAGGAGCAGTTCGCCCGCGAGCCCGTCGGCTCCGGCCCCTACAGGCTGATCGAGTTCACCGAGAGCGAGCGCTACGTCTTCGAGGCCTGGGACGACTACTGGGGCGGCCGCCCCGAGGTTGACCGCGTGGTCTACCAGGTGATCTCGGAGCAGGCCAGCCAGATCGCCGCCCTGCTCTCGGGCCAGGTGGACATGGTGCCCAACGTGCCCCTGCCCGACCGCGACCGCCTGGCCCAGGAGGCCGGCATCACCATGAGTACCGGCCCGTCGAACCGCCAGCACCTGCTCTACGTGCGCGAGCAGTCGGAGTCGGGCGAGATGCCCAACACCTACCCGGGCTACACGGTGACCACCGAGGACGTGCGTATCCGCCAGGCGATCAGCTACGCCCTCGACCGGCAGGTTCTGGCCGAGGTGCAGGGCGCGGGCCGCCCGTCGCTGCTGCGCGTGGACGACTACTGGCCCGAGCATAACGGCCAGTACGCCGGCGAGGAGGCCGCGGTCAACTACTACAACCCCGACCGGGCCAGGGAGCTGATCCGCGAGGCCGGCTTCGACCCCGAGGCCGGCAACAGGCCCGTGCTCAACTTCGACGCCCCCGCCTTCCAGCAGGGGAACGAGAAGGAGGTCGCCGAGGTGATCAAGGTGATGCTCGAGGACGTCGGCTTCACCGTCAACCTCAACGTGCTCGAAGGCGCGGCCTTCAACGAGCAGGTGCTCACCCCCGGCAACAACCGCGAGCTGGCCCTGGTGGTGATCGGCGGCAGCCCCTCGCTCATCCCGAACTTCTACCAGTGCACCTGGCTGAACCCGGCCCGCTCGCCCTGCGCAAGCGTCGAGGGCGAGTGGGAGCAGCTCAGCCAGCAGATCCTGGAGACCACCGACGCCGAGGAGCGCAACGCCCTGTGGGGCCAGTTCTGGGACTACTACGTCGAGCAGGTGTCCGAGGCCACGCTGTACCACATGGACCAGGTGGTGGCCATGAACGACCGCTTCGAGTGGACGCCCAGGGCCGACGGCTGGTTCACCTTCCGCGATCTGAGGATCAAGAACCCCTAAGATCGTCGGGGAGCATGGGGCGCCCCGCGCGGGCCCGCGCCGCGCGGGGCGCCCCACCAGGGAAGCTATGACCCGCTATATCGTCGCCCGGCTGCTGCAGATGGTGGTGACCCTGTTCGTGATCTCGCTGATCGTCTTCTTCATGGTGCGCCTCAGGGGCGACCCGATCAGGGTCATGGCGCCGCCCACCTTCAACCAGGAGCAGATCGAGGCCCTGCGGCGCGCCTGGGGCTTCGACCGGCCCCTCTGGCAGCAGTACCTGACCTTCCTTGGCAGGGCGGTCACGGGCGACTTCGGCAACTCGATCCAGTTCCGCATCCCGGCCATGGAGCTCGTGCTCGACCGGCTGAAGTGGACCTACCTGCTGGCCGGCTCGGCCGCCCTGATCGGCATCACCATCGCCATCCCCCTCGGCGTGCTCGCCGCGATCAAGCGCAACAGCCCGATCGACCTGCTCAGCACCGCCCTCGCCACCCTGGGCACGGCCATGCCCTCGTTCTGGCTCGGCCTGATGCTCATCCTGCTCTTCTCGGTCAACCTGCGCATGCTGCCGGCGGTCGGCGCCGAGGAGCCCCGCTCGCTGATCATGCCCGCGGTGACCCTTGGCGTCGGCATGGCCGCGCGACTCTCGCGCCTGACCCGCTCCTCCATGCTCGAGGTGCTGGGCCAGGACTACATCCGTACCGCCTGGAGCAAGGGGCTGCAGCAGCGCCTGGTGGTCATTCGCCACGCCCTGCGCAACGCGCTCATCCCCGTGGTGACGGCCTTCGGCCTGCAGCTCGGCTGGCTGCTCGGCGGCGCGGTGGTGATCGAGTCGGTCTTCGCCTGGCCCGGCCTGGGCCGGCTGATGATCGAGGCGATCAGCATCCGTGACATCACCGTGGTCCAGGCCGGCCTGTTCTGGTTCGCCCTGTCCTTCATGCTGATCAATCTGTGCGTCGATGTGCTCTACACGGTCATCGACCCACGCATCAGGTATACGTGACGCCTATGAACGCACCGTCTTCCCAGAGCCTGAGCGGGCCGGTCGAGCTGCCCGCCGGCGCGGCGCGGCGCGGCGGCGGCAGGGCCAGCCGGGTGCTCGCCTCGCTGCGCCGCAGCCCCGTGGGCGTCACCGGCCTGATCATCGTGCTGGCCGTGGTCGTGCTGGCGGTGTTCGGGCCATTGATCGCGCCCCACAGCCCCGACGAGCCCAACCTGCGGGCCCGCTTCAAGCCGCCCGGCTTCAGCGACAGCCGCGGCACCTACGTGCTCGGCACCGACCAGCTCGGGCGCGACATCCTCAGCCGGGTGATCGTCGGCAGCCGGGTTTCGGTGCTGGTCGGCGTGATCGCCGTGGCCATCTCCGGCACGATCGGGGTGCTCCTGGGCGTGCTGGCCGGCTTCGTCGGCGGCTGGGCCGACGTG
>DAOLDO010000905.1:0-2934 GCA_035327325.1 Chloroflexaceae bacterium
CACGCCGTACTTAGCCATGCCGTCCTTGATCAGCTCGACCCGCAGGTCGAGCCAGCCGGCCATCTCGATCGCGCCGCAGAACGAGATCTCGCCGTCGCCCTGCGAGAAGTGCATGTCGCCCATCGAGAGGTTGCCGCCCTTGACGTAGACCGGGAAGTAGATCCGCGTGCCCCGCGAGAGGTTCTTGATGTCGCAGTTGCCGCCATGCTCGCGCGGCGGCACCGTGCGCGCGGCCTCCTTCGCCACCCGGTCGAAGTCGCCCCCCTTGAGCGTGCCGAGCATGGCGCTCTGCGTGTTCGGCGGCACCGCCAGGGCCGGCACCCGGTTCGGGTCGGTGGCGATCAGCTCGGCCTCGCGCTTGTTCCAGCGCGCCAGCAGCTCGTGCGAGGGCGCGCAGCCGATCAGGCCCGGGTGGGTCAGCCCGGCGAAGCGCACGTTCTGCACGTGGCGCGAGCTGGCGTAGATGCCCTCGAAGTTCCAGGTCGCCTTCTTCGCCTCGGGGTAGTGGTCGGTCAGGAAGCCGCCGCCGTTCTCCTTGGCGAAGATGCCGGTGAAGCCCCACTCCGAGTCGCGCAGCGCGCCAAGGTCGAGCAGGTCAACCACCAGCAGGTCCCCTGGCTCGGCCCCCTCGACCGCCACGGGGCCGCTGAGGTAGTGCACCTGGGTCAGGTCCACGTCGCGCACGTCGTTGGCGCTGTCGTTGTCGCCGATCTGGCCGCCGGTCCAGTCGATCGTCTCGATGCGGAAGACCTCGCCCGGCTTGACGCTGATCACCGGGGGGATGTCGGGGTGCCAGCGGTTGTGCAGCGGCACCGGCTGCTCGCCCGGGCCCTTGTTGACGTCAACAGGGATGACCGTCTTCGGCATGGGTAGCCCTCCTTTGGGTATTTACCGCTTCCTGGACGACACCAGTGGCGCGGCCGTCGGGCGCGGACGGCGCAGGGAGGCGGCCCCGGCCGTCACGTGCCGGCCGAGGGGCGCAAGGACAATCCTGGATGGCTGGAGCTCGCCGTGCCGGGTCTGCGGGCGCAGGCCAGCATCTCTGGCCTGGGTGCGCGCAGGGCACGCGGCGCCGAGCCGGCGGGATGGGGCGTAGCAGCCTCGCGCCGGTCGCGGCGCGGCAGCCAGGCCCTGGGCCAAGATGTTGAAATGGGGTTAGGGGGAATTATGGCACGCAGGCCGGGCTATTGTCAAGTAGTACTATCATCAGACAATAGAATCCCATGTCAGGGTTAGCCTGACACCCCGGTCGGTCTACTCCGACCAGCCGCAGTGGCGCGTGTTGGGGCAGCGCCGCAGGTGGTAGGCCCGCGCGAGGGCCTCGGCCTCCTCGCGGCTGGTGAAGTAGTCGCCCGGCCGCAGCAGGCTCGTGGACGGCACCTCGTGCTGGCCCTTGCCGATGTAGCGCTCGGTCTGGCCGTTGACGATTACATAGCAGCGGTTCTGCTCGACCTCCGCCGCCGAGCCGTTGAAGCCCCCGCCCACACCCTTTATCATCACCCGAGGGCCCGGGATCACCGTGCGCTCCTCGATGCGGTAGCACATCCCACGCCTGTAGCCTTCCATACCAGCCTGATCCTCCCGCGCTCCCGTCTGCCGGTCGCCGCCTGGAGCGGCGTGTCACCCCAGCAATAGCAAGCTGCCGGCCACGATTATGTCAGCCGGCGCGACAAGCTTCAGGCGACGGGGGCGAGGCTCAGGCGGGGGGCTGGCGCTCCGCCAGAAAGCGCAGATGGGCCAGCATCAGATCGGCGGCGCCCTCGGCGTCGCCGGCCACCACGGTCGCGGCCAGGGCCCGGTGCTGCGCGACGACGGCCTCGCGCAGGGCGAGGTCGCCCACGTGCCGGCCCAGCTCCTGGGGGAGGGGGCCGCGCAGGGCGCGCATCAGCTCGCCGTAGATGGTATTGCCCGCGAGCTCGGCCAGCAGCGCGTGGAAGGCGACGTAGGCGGCGACGAAGCCCGCCGGCAGCTCGAGCTGCGCCGCCTCGGCCTGGGCGGCCAGCTCGAGCTGCGTCCCGGCCTCGCCCCCGGCGGCACGGGCGGCCAGGGCGGCGATGCGCGGCTCGACGGTCTCGCGGGCCTCGCGCAGCTCAGCGCGCGCGGCCTCGCTCGGCGGCAGGGCGAGGGGGCGGATCAGCGGGCTGGGCTCGGCGGCGGCCGTGGCGACGAAGGTGCCGCCGCTGTAGCCGCGGCGCACTGTCAGCAGGCCCGCCAGCTCAAGGGTCTTCAGGGCCTCGCGCACGGCCGAGCGCCCGACATTGAACTGGCGCGCCAGCTCAGGCTCGCTGGGCAGCTTCTGGCCGGGCGCGAGCCGCCCGCTCGCGATCTGGAGCCGCAGCTGCTCGGCCACAGCCTCGAAGTTCCGCCTGGCCAGCGGGATGGGCTCGAAGAGCCGCAGGGCCTGGTCGCGCTCGTCCACCGTCGTTGACATCCCCCAGGAGCGATGCTAGAATGCGGCTGTCTGATCTTAGGATGATTATATGGGATTCGTCAAGCCAGCGGCCCGCGCTGGACTGATGCCCCCCGCACGACAGCCGCGCCACGGCACAGGTCCGGCCGCAGACACTGGAGTCGGCGGAGGAGTTCGTTGACGAACGCTGTCCCGCGTGAGGCGCGACCGCGGCGCCCCAGCGAGCACCTGGACGTCGAGCAGCTCCGCGCCCTGCAGGAGCGTCGGCTGCGCCTCCAGGTGCGCTACGCCTACGCCCGCTCGCCCTTCTACCGCGACCGCTTCGAGCGCCTGGGCCTGCTGCCCGACGACATCGGCGGCCTCGACGACCTTGAGTTGCTCCCCCTGACCAGCGCCGCCGAGCTGCTCGAGAGCCTGCTCGCCCACCCGCCCCTGGGCCTCCACGCGGCCGCGCCCGGGGCCGAGGTGGTCCGCATCTACCCTGGCGCCGGCGGGCTGCCGCGCTACAGCGGCCTCACCCGCCA
>DAOLDO010000906.1:0-2928 GCA_035327325.1 Chloroflexaceae bacterium
GCGTGTCGGGCTTCCACCCCGAAGGCGCCGGGGCAGATCCGGCCATCCTGACCACGAACCGCCGTAGCTCAACAGACAGAGCCGCCGTGTCCTAAACGGCAGATCTCGGTGCAAGTCCGGGCGGCGAGGCCAGCATCAGGCTGTGGCGCAGCAGCAGCGCGCTCGCTTGGGGTGCGAGAGGTCGCAGGTGCAACCCCTGCCAGCCTGACCAGATGGGGCTGTAGCTCATTCAGGAGAGCGCCCGCCTTGCAAGCGGGAGGCGGCGAGGGCAGAGCTCGCCAGCTCCACCATATGCTCCCTTCGTCTAGCAGCGAGGACACCTGTCCCTCAAACAGGAAGTGCCGGGGCAGCACCGGCAGGGAGCGCCATTCTCACGCGGTAGCTCAGCAAGACAGAGCGCCCCGCTCATAACGGGGAGGTCGCTGGGGCAGGTCCAGCTCGCGTGACCACGTACCGCGCAGGTGTTGGCAGCGGCACACGGAGCTCGTACCTCTGAGGGCGCAGGGCAGAACTGCGGCGCGGTGCCAGTGGAAAGCAGAAATCTGAAAGCTGAAAGCAGAAAACCGAGCAGCGCAATCCTTTCAGATTTCGTCTTTTAGCTCTCAGCTTTCCGTGGGGCGTTCGTCTAGCGGCCAAGGACAGCTCTCTTTCAAGGAGCCGACGCCGGTTCGAGTCCGGCACGCCCCGCCAGCTCCCAGTAGCTCAGCCGACAGAGCGCCCGCCTTCGAAGCGGGAGGCCGCAGGTGCGTACCCTTCGGGGATGCCTTCGGCATTATGCGAAGCTGGCGCGCAGCGCTTGCACCGCCTGGGAGGCCACTCGCCCGCGTAGCTCAGCCAGAAGAGCGCCGGCACGACACGCCGGAGGTCGCTGGGGCAGAACCAGCCGGGGGCACCACGACGGCTCGTGGCGAAACAGCAGCCGCACCAGCCCGAGGAGCTGGGGCCCGCAAGGGTGTGAGGGTGTAACTCCCTCCGAGCCGACCACCGCTGCGACACGCAGCACCTGATCGAGACAAGGAGCACCAATGGCATCCTGGATGAGCGCGATCCCGCCGTAGACGTGCCACTGCGCGATGCCGCCCTGGTGTAAGGAGCAGCGCACGCGGCTTGTACCCGCGGAGTGCCGGGGCAGATCCGGCGGGCGGCCCCAACACGGGTCGGTGGTGGAACAGCAGACACAGCCGCCTCAAACGCGGCCGGGGCGACCCGTTCAGGTGCAACTCCTGTCCGACCTGCCAATCTTGCGGCGATGGCGAAATGAGCAGACGCAGCAGCCCTAGAAGCTGCCGGCCCCAGGCCGTGTCGGTGCAAGTCCGGCTTGCCGCACCAGTGCGCCGACATAGCTCAAGCGGGCAGAGCAGCCGTCTTTTAAGCGGACGCGTGGGTGAAAGCGCTGCGCGCCAGCTTCGCTAACGTGGCCCTCTGTCGGCACCAGTGGCCGGTAGCTCAGCGGTGAGAGCAGGGCGCTTATAACGCCCAGGTCGCGGGTTCGAGCCCCGCCCGGCCGATCAATCTATCTATCCCGGTGTAGCTCAAGCAGGCAGAGCACCCGACTCTTAATCGGGCGGCTGGGTGAAAGCGCTGCGCGCCAGCTTCGCTAACGTGGCCCTCCACCGGGACCACACGTAGGCGCCCGCATCAGCGAGCGAAGCGGTCTGTAAAACCGTGGGCCATCGGCCTGTGGGGGTGCAACTCCCTCCGCCTGCACCAAGCGATGCTCGGTAGCTCAACTGGTAGAGCGCCCGACTGTTAATCGGGTGGTTGCAGGAAAGCGCTGCGCGCCAGCTTCGCTAACGTACCCTGCCCGAGCAGCCACCACGAGCCGTCGTCCAACAGCAGGACCCGTGTCTGATACACACGAAACCCTGGTGCAAATCCAGGCGGCTCGACCACCGCACCCGCGTAGCTCAGCCAGCAGAGCGCCTCGTTCACACCGAGGAGGCCGCCGGAGCAAAGCCGGCCGCGGGCACCACGAGGGGGCCAGGGCCCCCGCCCGATCCGCCGTAGTGATAGCAGCAGCACGCCTCGGTGGTAACGAGGAGGTGCCGGGGCAGCACCGGCCGGCGGACCCACTAAAAAATAGAGAATTGAGAATAGAGAATTGAGAAAGTGGCGAGCAGAGCAATGCCGATGGGGCACCTTTCTCTATTCTTCATTCACTATTCTCTATTCTCCTCATGTGCCTGTGGCGTAGTCAGTCTGCGCGTCTGGCTGAAAACCAGAAGGTCTCGGTGCGATCCCGAGCGGGCACACCATACGCCGTCGTAGCTTAACCGGAAGAGCGGGCGTCTTCTAAACGCTCCGATGCGTGTTCGACTCACGCCGACGGTGCCAGGCATTGGAGGATCGTCTAAGGAGAGGACGCGAGCCTTTGGACCTCGCTGTGCTGGTTCGAGTCCAGCTCCTCCAACCACATGTGGTGTCGGAAGCCGAGAAGCGAGGCGCCTGGCTGTGAACCAGGAGGTAACGGGGGCAGTACCCGTGCGACACCCCACGACAGAATGGAGAATGAAGAATAGTGAATAGAGAAAGCCAAGCGCACGGCACAGCCACCGGGGCGGCTTTCTCTATTCTTCATTCACTATTCTCTATTCTTAGCGTTCCCTGAGCCGGATAGCGAGGCGCTCGCCTGCAAAGCGAGAAGAGCGGGGGCGGTACCCGCAGGGGACTCCACATCAGGGCGTAGCGCAGCCAGTAGCGCGCCTCGTTTGGGGCGAGGAGGTCGCCGGTGCGTTAGCGAAGCTGGCGCGCAGCGCTTAGACGGCCGCCCTGACCACTCTGGAGCTATGGCCGAGCAGGAAGGCGCCGGTTTGCTAAACCGTGGCCGCGGGGCGACCCGCGCGTGCGTGCAATCCGCACTAGCTCCTCCACCGTCGAGCGCGCCGAGGCAAGTGCCTCAACTGGGCTCGTTGGCGCAGCCGGCGCGAA
>DAOLDO010000907.1:0-2923 GCA_035327325.1 Chloroflexaceae bacterium
CGTGTGCTCTCCAGACCGGGTCCCGAGGGCGCGCCAGCCACCCGCCCCGCCACGGCGCTGCCCGCCCGCGGCCCCATCCCCGCGCCCTCCAACTACACCATCCAGCCGCGCGACTTCCTGCGCTGGATGGCCCAGCGGGCCTACGGCAACGAGATGCTCTGGCCCGAGATCTACCACGCCAACCGCAACGTCCTTGGCCCCAACCCCGACCTGATCTACCCGGGGGTGACGGTGCGCATCCCGTAGGTGGGCGAGGTGTGAGGTGTGAGGTGTAAGGTGTGAGGTGTGAACCCTGCACGGCCGTGATCGTGGCGGAATCACACCTCACACAGCGAGCGCAGCGAGCGGCTCACCCTCACAGAGCCTCCAGCACCCTCCCGCTCACCTCGCCGAAGCCGACCCTGTAACCGTCGCCCTGGCACCAGGCCGTGAGCGCCAGCTCGTCGCCGTCTTCGAGCCAGACGCGCTCGCCGCAGGCCAGGCGCAGGGGCTCGCTGCCGCGCCAGGTGCGCTCGAGCAGGCAGGCGCGCGACTCGGGCGTCGGGCCGCTGACCGTGCCGGAGGCCAGCAGGTCACCGGGGCGCAGGTTGCAGCCGCCCGAGGTGTGGTGCGCGATCTGCTGGGCCATGCTCCAGTAGAGGTGGCGGAAGTTGCTCGCGCAGATCAGCTCGCCGTTGAGGCGGGCCTCGAGGGTAATGTCGAAGCTGCCCGGCCCCGGCTGGCGCAGGTAGGGGAGGGGCGCGGGCTCCTGCGGCGGCCCGGGGACGCGGAAGGGCTCGAGGGCCGCGAGGGGCACGACCCAGGGCGAGAGCGAGGTGGCGAAGCTCTTGGCCAGGAACGGGCCGAGGGGCTGGTACTCCCACGCCTGGATGTCGCGGGCGCTCCAGTCGTTGACCAGGGCCAGCCCGAAGATCTGCTCCTCGGCCTCGGCGATCGGCACGGGCCGGCCGAGGGGGTTGCCGGGGCCGACGAAGAGCCCGACCTCGAGCTCGTAGTCGAGCTGGCGGGTCGGGCCGAAGCCGGGCCCCGCGCCGGGCGCGGGCCTGAGCTGGCCGCGGGGGCGGCGCACGGGGGTGCCGCCCACCACGAGCGAGCTGCTGCGCCCGTGGTAGCCGATCGGCAGGTGCAGCCAGCTAGGCGGCAGGGCGTGGTCGGGCCCGCGGAACATGGCGCCGACGTTGGCGGCGTGGTGGCGCGACGAGTAGAAGTCGGTGTAGTCGCCCACCTCGGCGGGCAGCAGCGGCTCGACGGCGGCCATGGGCAGCAGGGCGGCGTCGCGCAGGGCGGGGCTGTCGCGCAGGGCCGGCTCGTCGGCGCCGAGCAGGCGCGTGAGGGCCGCGCGCAGGGCGCGCCAGGTGGGCCGGTCGGCGGCCATCAGCGCGTTGAGGGCCGGGCGGTCGAAGAGGCCGCGGCCCTCGGCGCCGGTGCCGGCCAGGAGGCCCGCCTCGTCGAGCGCGGCGAGGTCGAGGGCGAAGTCGCCGATCGCCACGCCGACGCGGGGCGGGCCGCCGGCCCGGGGGCGGAAGACGCCGTAGGGCAGGTTCTGGAGCGGAAAGTGGCTGTCGGGGGCCACCTCAACGAACGAGCGGCTCACCCCTCGGGGCCACCCACGCCCCACGAGCTCATATACTCGGGCTTCTCGAGCTCCATCGCGGCCCAGGTGATGTGGAGCGGGTGGAAGGTGTCAACCATCACCGCGAGCTCGGCCGTCTCCTTCACGCCGATACTGGCCTCGGTAGCGCCTGGCTGGGGGCCGTGGGGCAGGCCGGAGGGGTGCATGGTGATGTCGCCGACGGCGATGCCGCGGCGCGACATAAAGTTGCCGTCGCAGTAGTAGATCACCTCGTCGGAGTTGACGTTGGAGTGGTTGTAGGGCGCGGGGATGCCCTCGGGGTGGTAGTCGAAGAGACGCGGGACGAACGAGCAGATCACGAAGTTGCGGCCCTCGAAGGTCTGGTGGACGGGCGGGGGCTGGTGGACGCGCCCGGTGATCGGCTCGAAGTCGTGGATGCTGAAGGCCCACGGGTAGAGGTAGCCGTCCCAGCCGACCACGTCGAAGGGGTGGTGGTCGAGGACGTGGCGGGTGAGCTGGTCGCGCACCTTGACGATCACCTCGAACTCGCCGGTGTCGGTGCAGGTCTCCAGGGCCTCGGGGGCGCGGATATCGCGCTCGCAGTAGGGGGCGTGCTCGAGGAGTTGGCCGAACTGGTTGCGGTAGCGCTTTGGGGGGGCGATCTGGCTGGCCGACTCGATCACGAGGAAGCGGGCCTGGGGGGTGGCGAGCTCGAGCTGCCAGGTGACGCCGAAGGGGATGACCATGTAGTCGCCGGGGCCGAAAGTCAGCCGACCGAACTGGGAGCGCAGCACGCCAGCGCCCTCGTGGGCGTACCAGACCTCGTAGGCCTGGGCGTTGCGGTAGAAGTGCTCCATGCTGCGGACGGGGCGGCTGACGCCGAGGATGACGTCGTTGTTGCCGAGCAGGGTGACCCTGGCCTCGACGGCGTCGCCGCCGGCGGGCAGCTCGGTCGTGGCAAAGGCCCGGTGGCGGATCGGGCCGAACTCGGCGTACTCGACCCTGGCGGAGCCCACGAGGTCGGCCCGCAGGACGCGTGGGGGCAGGAAGTGGTGGTAGAGGATGGACTGGATGCCGTGGAAGCCCTCGAGGCCCATCACCTCCTCGCGGAAGAGCCCGCCGTCGGACTTGCGGAACTGGGTGTGGCGCTTGTGGGGGATGTCGCCGAGCCGGTGGTAGTAGGTCATAGCGGAACCTCCTTCGGTTACGCGATTCATTGTGCCTGCGCACACGCGTATTCTACCAGAGGCGGGCGAGCGTAGCCCAGGGGGATGCGGGGAAGTCGCGGCGGGGCGTGGTTTCCCGGGCGGGGCGGGGGGGCCTTTTTTGGGGATGGGGGGGGGGGGGGGG
>DAOLDO010000908.1:0-2916 GCA_035327325.1 Chloroflexaceae bacterium
GGCCGCGCCGCGCAGGGCCCAGGTGTCGCGGTTAGCGGGGGCCGCGGGCAGGGGGCAGACGCGCAGGGTCGGGCGGGCCCGGCTCGCCTCGGGCGAGAACTCGCGGCGGGCCTCGTCGCTCACCGCCGCCCGCTCGCCGACCACCACCAGCTCGTCCGCGGCCATGCCGTAGAGCCCGAGGGCCGTGAGCGACGCGCGCACCGGCGGCAGCAGCAGCTCCTCCGGCGTGAGCACCAGGCGCACCAGGGCGCCCGAGGCGGCCTCGAGGCGGGCGCGCTGCGCCTCCAGCTCGATGCGCAGGTCTTGCAGGGGGGCGGTGGTGCTCGACGGCAGCAGGGTCGTCGGCACGAGGGCCAGCTCCTGCGAGCTGCGCGAGCGGCCCGGCCCCCTGTCGAGGCCGAAGACCAGGCGCAGCAGCCAGCGCATCACGTCGGGCAGGGTCAGGGCCCTGACCAGGCCGTCGGGGGCGGGGCCGTCGAGGATCACCAGGTCGAAGCGGCCCGACTGGCGGGCCCGCTCGGCAACCAGCAGGCCGCCGATGGCGTCAATGCCGGGGAAGGCCGGTAGCTCCTCGGGGCCGATCTCGCGCAGGCGGGCGGCGAGGCCCGTCCGCAGGGTCGGGCGCACCTCGTCCCAGCGGGCGCCCACCTCGTCCACCGGGCTGATCTCCATGGCGGCCAGGTGCGCTTCTAGCTCCAGGGGCCGCGGGCCGAGGCTTTGCCCGAGCAGGGCGCCGGCGAGATGGCCGGGGCCGACCGAGGCCAGGAGCACGCGCTGGCCGCGGCGCGCGGCGTGGCACGCCGTGGCGACCGCCGCCGCGCTCTGCTGGAGCTGGCTAGAGCCGGTGAAGACGAGGAGCTTCATCACGCCGCCTCGACACGAAGCTCGTCAGACTGCTCTGTCGGCTCGTCCTCGTCCGCCAGGCCCTCGCGGAAGGCGAGGCGCAGCACGCCGTCATCGTAGCGGTGATCGCCCATGGTGCAGCTGTAGAGGATGCGGGGCAGGGCGATCGTGCGCTGGATGCGGCCGACGCTGAGGGTCAGGTCGGGGCCGCTGCGATCCAGGTCGATCGTCTCGCCCTCGTCCACGAAGGGGAGCTTGAGACACAGGTCGTACTGGCCGGGCTCGCCCTCCTCGTTCCACTGCTCGAGCCAGATCGGTCGCTCGTCGAAGAGCACCGCGCCCGGGTCCTGCTCGCCAAAGGTGGCCCGGCCGATCGCCTCGAGGGCGGCGAGACCGATCGGCTCGCCCTCCTGGAGCACGGCGCGGAAGATCGGCGTGGGCGTGAAGCTGGCCTCGATCTCCTCGAGGTAGCCGCGCTGGAGGCTGACCCAGTAGTCGAAGTAGGGCCCCAGGTCGGCGCGCAGGGGCAGGATCTTGTTGACGACCACCGCGTCCACCATCATGCCGTAGAGATTGAGGAAGGTATAGGCCCGGCGGGTCTCGAGCAGGGGCAGCTTCTCGGGGTTGAGCACCAGGCGCAGCGAGATCGCCGGGCTGAGCAGGAAGTTGGCGAGCTGGTCCATGCGCTCGAGCAGGCCGCCGACCTCGTCGAAGAAGCGGTCGTCGGGCACGTCGCGCTTGAAGGGCCGGGCGAAGTTGGCGAGGCCGCGGTAGACGCGGAAGAACTTCTTGCCCGCGTCGCCGCCAATGATCATCTCGGGGTAGGCGAGCAGCCTGAGCGTGTTGCCGGTGGGCGCCGTGTCGAGCACGATCGCGTCCCAGCGGCCGCTCTGGGCCTCGGTCATCACGCGCTGGAGGGCCAGGATCTCGTCGAGGCCGGGCTGGTTGGCCAGCTCGGCGGCGGTCGAGCGGTCAATGCCGCGGCTCGAGTAGGTCGAGGCGACGAACTGCTGGAAGCCGCCCAGGTTGTGGCGCCACTCGTAGATCGTATCAACCTCGAGCCCGTAGAGGCATGGCGCGATGGCCGTCGGCCGGTCGCGGCTGATCGGCGTGCCCAGGGCGTCGGCGAGCGAGTGGGCGGGGTCGCTCGAGAGCACGAGGGTGCGCTGGCCCGCGCTGGCGAGCAAGGTCGCCGTGGCCGCCGAGATGGTGGTCTTGCCGGTGCCGCCCTTCCCCGAGTAGATGATGACACGCGTCATAGTGTGTGGCTCGGGGGCGCAGCGTGCTGCGCCCTCTCGTCGCGGCTACGCGCTCTCGTCGGGGTGGTGGACCCCATTGCCGTTGCGCAGGGGCGCTGCGCGCTGCGCCTTCGTCTCCGAGTCGGGCACCAGGCTCATCTCGGGGGCTGGGGCTCGGTCAACCCGCCCGACGGCGATCCGGCGCACCGGCGCCGGGCGCTGAGCCTCCGCGGGCGGCGCGGCCTCGAGGGCCTCGTCCGGCGCGGCCGTGGTCGTGTCAACCCGGCGCACGCTGATGCTGCGCCGGACCGGCTCGGGGCGGGCGGGCTGCTCCTGCGCCTGGGCGGCGGGCGGCGCCTGGGCCGGCTCGAGGCCCTCGGCCTGGATCGGGGTCGGGGCCCTGCGCACGCTGGCCCGTACCTGGATGCGCCGCGACTGCTGGCCCGCCTGCTCCTCCTCGATGGGCTCGGCGAAGCGCACCGCGGCCCGCACGACGGGCCCGACCGGGGCGAGGGGGCCGCCCTCGGCCTCGTGGTGGGCCGCCGTGGCGTAGAGCCCACGCATCGCGTTGCGGCGCACCCGCGGGTCCTGCAGGCCCTGCACCAGTTCGTTGGCCCCGCCCATGGCCTCGGAGGCGCGGCGGATACCGCGGGCCAGGCGGCGGGGGGCTTCGAGGAAGAGGCGCAGCGAGCGGCTGACCTCGTACATGCTGGGCTGCTCGGGCAGGCTGGGCAGCGGGCCGACGGGGCCGGGCATGGGCGCGCCGCCGCTGCCGGCGGGCGCGCCGCCGCGGGCGCGCTCGTAGGCGGCGATCAGGTTGCCGGGGGTGTCGGGC
>DAOLDO010000909.1:0-2915 GCA_035327325.1 Chloroflexaceae bacterium
GGCTTCAGGACGCCATACCCTATGCCCTACACCCAAGACCCTGCGCTGAAAGCGCTAGGCCGCGGCGGGCGCGAGGGCCTGGTGGGCCCGGTACCAGGCGACAGTGCGCGCGATGCCCTCCTCCGGCGGGGTCGGGCGCAGGCCGAAGGCGGCCGTGAAGCGCTCGCCAGCCATGATGAAGGGCCGCTCGAACTCGTAGAGCATCTCGACCGTCTCGCGGGCCTCGGGGATGAACAGGCCGCCGAGGGCCATCAGCAGACGGCCCGTGGCCACCATCTTTGGCGGCGCGCCCAGCTCGGCGTAGACCATGGCGATCAGCTCGGCCTGGGTGCGGGCCGGGGCCGTGGGCACGTGCCAGTGGCGGCCCAGGGCCTCGTCGCGCTCGCCCAGGATGGCCAGAGCCTCGCCGAAATCGCCGATGTAGGTATAGCTGTGGGGCTGGTCGAGGCGGCCGACCGCCTGGGCCGTCCGGCCCGCCAGGGCCGGCTGGAACACCCGCTCGCCCAGGGTTGAGCCAAGCACCCCGGGGCCGTAGAAGTCCGACCCGCGGGCGGAGGCCGTGGGCAGCCTGCCGCTCCTGTGGGCCTCGGCGACCTGCTCGGCCATGCGCGCGCGCACGCGCCCCTTGCGGGTGTGCGCGGCGTACGGCAGGTCTTCGTGGAGCGGGCCCGCCACCGCGCCGTACATGTAGAGGTTCTCGGCGACGATCAGCCGCGCCCCCGTCCCCGCCACCCCGGCGATGATCGCCGTCTGCAGCGGCTCGAACTTGCTCGTCCACTCGCTGTAGCGCGGCTGCGCGCACTGGTAGACCGCCGCGGCGCCAGCCGTCGCCCGCCGCACGCTCGCGGCGTCGTACAGGTCCGCCCGCACGACCTGCGCGCCCGCGGGCGCCGCCGCGCCGCTCCGGTTCACCAGCGTCACCCGGCGCCCCCGGCGCAGCAGCGCCTCGGCCGTCGCTATGCCCAGCGGGCCTGCCCCCAGCACCACGTGTAGCTCTGCTCCGCCCATTGTCCCGCCCCTTTTTTATCAGTGATAGAATTTGCCGCTCAGCCGGATTCTATCACTGATAGAATTTTTGTCAATAGGCAGAAATGCCAGGAGGGGCGCCAGACTCTGGCGCCCCTCCCGATCGACAGCTGGCCGGCGAACCCTGCCCTAGCTCCCCTTGCGGAACAGGGCCGCGTACTCGCCGTAGCCCTCCTCCTCCAGCCGGTCGGCCGGGATGAAGCGCAGCGCGGCGGAGTTCATGCAGTAGCGCTGGCCCGTCGGCGCCGGCCCGTCGTCGAACACGTGCCCGAGATGCGAGTCGCCGTGGCGCGAGCGCGCCTCGGTGCGCACCATCCACAGCTTGCGGTCGGTCCGCGTCACCACGTTGCCCTCCTCCAGGGGCCGGGTGAAGCTCGGCCAGCCCGTGCCCGAGTCGTACTTGTCGAGCGAGCTGAACAGCGGCTCGCCCGAGACGATGTCCACGTAGATGCCCGGCTCCTTGTTGTCCCAGTACTCGTTGCGGAAGGCCGGCTCGGTGCCCTCGTGCTGGGTCACCTTATACTGCGTCGGTGTCAGGCGCTGGCGCAGCTCTGCGTCCGAGGGCTTGCTGAAGGTTTTCATGGGCTCCTCTCCTTCATCTTGGGGTCGCGCATGCATTGTACCCCAGCCCGGGCCGCCGCTCCGTTAGCGTTTCCACAGAGCGCCCCGCCTCAGCGCCACCCGCGCTCCTGCACCAGCCAGCTGTTGCCGTCCGGGTCGCTGAAGCTGAGGAACGAGTTGTAGTCGCGCCGCTCGGGGTCCACCCCCGGCGCCCGCCCCCCTTCCGCGAAGTGGAACGGCTCGCTCACCTCCACCCCGCGCGCCACCAGCTCGGCCCGCGCCGCCTCGATGTCGGTGACCACAAGGTGCAGGCCCTTCACCGAGCCGGGCGCCGCGTCGGTGATCCCCCGCCCGAACGTGACCGAGCAGGCCGACCCGGGCGGCGTCAGCTGGACCACCCGGAACGCCTCGCCGGCGTCGTGGTCCACGTCGAGGTTGAAGCCGACCTGCTCCACGTAGAACGCCTTGGCGCGGTCCACGTCCGTCACGGGCAGCAGCACCAGCTCCAGCTTCCAGTCCACCGTGGGCCTCCTCCCTGTCTTGAGGGCCGGCCCGCCTCGGCGCGAGCCGGCCAGGGTCCCCATCCTCACGCGCAGGTCGTCCGCGCCGGCGCGCCGGCGAAGCGCTCGCCGATCCACGCCACCATCTCGTCCTCCGTGTCATGGGCGATCGCCAGGTGGCCAATGCCAGGGTAGACCCGGTACTCGACCGTGGTGCCCACCGCGCAGAGCGCCTCGGCGAAGCGCGCCTGCACGTCGGGCGAGATCACCGGGTCGGCATCGCCCTGGGCGATCAGCACCGGCGCCGGGGTGGCGACCCCGCCCGGCGTGTTCTCGGCCAGGATGCGGTCCCACGGCTGGACCTCCCACGGCGGGCTGCGGAAGAAGACGAAGTTCAGCAGGGTCGCCGCGGGGACCGACGCCTGGATCTGCCGGGGGTTCTGGATGCAGTTCGCCGCGATCGAGCGCGCCAGGGGCCTGGCCGCCGGGTAGACCACCTCGTCCAGGCCGACCCCGTAGACCTCAGCCCAGGCGGTGACGGCCATGGAGATCAGGACGTTGCCGACGGCGTTGGACTCCTCGGTCTTGGCCCTGAACAGGTTGATCAGATCGGAGGAGGGCGCGCTGGCCAGCACGCCGCGCAGCCGCAGCTCGGGCGCGTAGCTCGCCGCCATCTGCCCGGTGAACAGGGCCGCGTGGCCGCCCTGCGACTCGCCCCAGACGACGAAGTCGCGCCCCGCCCCCGCCTCCGGCAGGTCGGCCGCGGCCCGCACGCTGTCGAGCGTGTTGACGCCTGCGGACCCCCCCCCCAGTTACGGGTGTGGCCCC
>DAOLDO010000910.1:0-2907 GCA_035327325.1 Chloroflexaceae bacterium
GGCCAGCATGAGCGGCAGGCCGAGGGCCAGGGCCAGCTGCGGCTTGATCACGGTCAGCCCCAGGGCCAGGCCGGCGGCCAGGGGCCTTCCCGTGGCCAGCCCGTAGTAGGCGCCGGCCGCGCCGAGCACGATCAGCGCGGTGTCCTGGCCCTTCAGCACGCCGATGAAGCCGGGGTAGAAGACCAGCGCGCCGAGGGCCACCAGCGCCGCCGCGCCCCGCTCGCCCCCGCCGGCCCTGAAGCGCGCGCCCATCAGCAGGGCTACGGCCGCCACCGCGGCGGTCAGCAGCAGCGCCCAGCGCACGTACGAGGCCCTGTAGTCGTCGCCGACGATCGCGCCGAGCAGCGGCGCCAGGAAGGGCGGGTGGTTGTACGAGAGCAGCCCGCCCTCCACGAAGTTCGGCCCGACGATCGGCACCTGCACCGCCCGCTGCAGCTCGAGGTTGTACAGCTCGCTCAGGGGCGCCGTCTGGGCCAGGCGGCCCGCCGTGTAGAAGGCGATGAAGTCAATCCCCCGCAGCTGCGGGTCGGCCAGCAGCCCCGCCCAGAGCAGCCCGTAGAAGCCGCAGCTGATCGTGACCACGGCCAAAACGATCGGCCAGCGCAAGGATGTCAGGCTCATGGCGCGCCCTCGCCGGCCCCGCCCACGGGCACGTAGACGTCGTAGAGGCCGTCGTGGTGGATCAGCCGCAGCCTCCCGCTCGCCAGCGCCTCGTCGTAGAGGACGTTGTTGGCCCCGAAGGTCCCGATCACTACGTAGTCGGGGTTGGTCGCCAGCGGGTCGTAGTCGAGCGGAAACTCCTGCCTGTGAGAGGTGCGCCGGATCAGCTCGACGTGGAGCTGGTCGGGCGGGTAGTGGTAGGGCCGGCGGAGGAAGAAGTGCAGCTCGGACTCGTAGGTCTCGATCAGCGCGCCGGGGGGCGTCGTGGTGTTGAGGTAGTGGGCCACGCGCTCGACCGAGCTGTCGAAGGAGCGGGTGTAGTAGTAGCCCATGTAGAGCAGGGTGACCGGGGCCCAGAGCATGACCGTGAGCAGCGCGAGCATGGCGCCCAGGCCGCGGCGGCGCGGCCCCCCGCCGACGACGGCGGCCGCGTCGCGCAGGGTTGTGCGCCAGGCGAAGCCGCCGGTCAGGTCGGCGAGCAGCGCGCTCAGGAAGAGGCCGCTGATCACCAGGGCCGGGAAGACGTAGCGCGGCGCGCCGACCGAGATGGCCAGGTACCAGGCCCACCAGCTGCCGCTGAAGGCGATCAGGGCCAGGCGCATCAGGGCGTCGGCGTCGGGGGCCCGGGCGCGGGCCTCGCGCGCCCAGCGCCAGGCGGCGTAGCACAGGCCGGCGAAGAGCGGCAGCAGCCAGGTGAGGGTCAGCTGCAGCGTGAAGAGCCGGTTGAAGGGCAGCAGCACCTGAGCCACGACCTCGACCAGGCCGGCGACCGGCTCGCCCGGCAGCCGCCGCCCGGCGAGCAAGCGCCCCTCGAGCGGCATCAGCCCGTAGCGGAGCGCCAGGTGGCCCCCGGCGAGGGCGGCGGCGCAGATGGCCGCCGCGCGCCAGCGCCGCAGGGCCAGGCAGACCACGATCGGCGCGAGGAGCGAGAGCGCCAAGAAGGGCAGGGTCTGGGCCTTGATCCGGAGCGCCAGGGCGAAGGCCGGCATGGCGGCCAGCAGCCAGAGCGGCGAGCGGGCCAGGGCCTGCCGCAGCGCCAGGTAGCCCAGCAGCAGCGCGAGCAGCATGGGCATCTCGCCGAGCACCTGCCGGCCGATCAGCAGGGGGTGGACGCTGGGGTGGGCCACGAGCAGCAGCAGCGCGGCCAGGGCCCCGCGGGCAACAGCGACCCCGTAGAGGCGCCGCCCGAGCAGGTACAGCGCGGCGAGGGCGCCCGCCGCGCAGAGGGCCGGCACCAGGCGCGCCTGCCACACCCCGGGCCCGAAGAGGGCCATGCCCAGGGCGGCCATCCCGACCACAGGCGGCGCCGCCTCCAGGCCGCCGGGCGCGGGCTCGCCCAGCTTCAGGCGCCCGTAGTGGCCCCGCTCCAGCAGGTTGCGCCCCACCGACATCGTCCAGCCCTCGTCCCACCAGGGCGCCGCGCCGCCCAGGTTGTAGAGTAGCAAGGCCCCCCAGACCAGGGCGAGGCCCAGCTCGGGCAGGTAGCGGCGCGCCAGGGCCAGGGCCCCGCCGCGGCCGCCCGCCCGCTCGCTCAGCACGGCAGCGTCCATCGTCAGGCTCGCTTCCGCGCGATGATAACCAGCGTGGCGCAGGTCAGCTCGTCGCGGGTATAGTCGGCCAGCTCGCCCTCCAGCGCGGGCGTGAGCCACTGCTCGCCCTCGCGCAGGCCGCAGTAGTGGCGCAGCAGCTCGAAGCGCTCCGCGAAGGCCCCGAGGAACTGGCCCTTCCGCCAGCGGTTGAGGGGCACGCTGAACGGGCGGCGGCGCCGGCGCAGGTGGTCCCAGGGCTCGGCGCCGGGCGGCAGGGCGCGCAGCGGGTACTGGGTGAAGCTCACATTGTGCCCGCCCGACGGGCTGGTGAAGAGGTGGATGCCGGCCCAGACCAGGCCGCCGGGCCTGAGCACCCGGTGCAGGTCGTCGAGGACCGCCGGCACGTCGAGGAAGTGCTCGAAGGCGGCGTTGGAGATCGCCAGATCGAACTGCGCGTCGGCGAAGGGCAGGACGCCCACGTCGCCGCCCACGAGGCTCGCCGCGGCCATCGCGCCCGCCCCCAGACCGAGCTGGGCCGCGTAGATGCGGCGCATGGCCCCGTAGGCGACGCGCTTCACGCCGGCGCCCGGCCTGTTGACCATGTCAATGCCGACCACCGTGTGCCCGGCGCGGCGCAGCAGGGCGTACTGGGGGCGCAGGCTCCCGTTGCCGATGTCGAGGACCCGGCGGGGCCGGCCCATGTCGAGCCACGGGGCCA
>DAOLDO010000911.1:0-2904 GCA_035327325.1 Chloroflexaceae bacterium
GGCCCGTGCGCTTCGCCCTCCAGGTGCCCGATCTGCACGCGGCCATGGAGCGGCTGCTGGCCCACGGCGCGACCCTGGTGCACCCGCCCGTCGAGACGCCCTGGGGCGACTACAATGTGCGCCTGCAGGACCCCGACGGCCTGCAGATCACCCTGTTCCAGGCGCGCGAGCAGGCTTGACCCCGGCCTCGCCGCGGGCGGGCCTACGCTAGCGCACGAGGCATTACGCGCTCCGACGCCGGCGCGCCGACTGTCCACCGCGGCTCAGCGGGCGGGCGCTGTGCTCGGCGGCGCGGGTGCAGGCTCGCGCCCGGGGGCGGCGGGGAGCGGCAGGCTCAGAGTGAAGACCGAGCCGCGCCCGGGGGTGCTGCGCACCGTGATCTCGCCGCCCATCATGCGGGCGAGCTGGCGGGCGATCGACAGGCCCAGCCCCGTGCCGCCGTAGCGGCGCACCGTGTGGCCCGTGGCCTGCACGAAGGGCTGGAAGATCCGCGCCAGCTGCTCGGGGCCCATGCCGATGCCGGTGTCGCTCACCGCGAAGAGCAGCGCGTCGCCCTCGCGGCGCACCCGCAGCTCGACGCGCCCGTCCTCGGTAAACTTGCAGGCGTTGCTCAGCAGGTTGAGCAGGATCTGGCGCAGCCGCACCTCGTCGGCCAGCAGGGGGGGCAGGTCGGGGGCCAGGGCGACCGTCAGGCGATTGCGGTTCTGGGCCGCCAGGTGGCCCACCGTCGCCGCCACCTCGTCGAGCAGGGCGGGCAGGGCCACGGGCGCGGGGCGCAGGTCAATCCGGCCGGCCTCGAGCTTGGCGTGGTCGAGCAGGTCGTCAATCAGGCTGCGCAGGTGGGCCCCCGCGCCCTTGATGCGCCGCAGGTCCGCGGCCTGCTCGGCCCCCTCGACCTCGTCGAGCAGCAGCTCGCTGTAGCCGATGATCGCGTTCAGCGGGGTGCGCAGCTCGTGGCTCATGTTGGCGAGGAAGGTGCTCTTGGCCCGGCTCGCCGCCTCGGCCTCGGCGCGGGCCGCCTGCAGGTCGGCGATCGTCGCCGCGCCCAGGCGCGCCACCAGCAGCACGAACAGGGCCCCGCCGCAGAAGACCACGCCGACCAGGGGCAGGAGCAGGGCGGTGTGGCGGGCCGCCACCAGACCGCAGGCCAGCAGGTAGCCGAGCAGGAAGCAGCCCTGGAAGGCCAGCAGGGCCCGCCAGAGCCGGGCGTGCCGGCTGTCGCCGAGCACCCGCAGCACCCGGGCCGTGCCGTCCATCGCCAGGGCCATCACCCCCGCGCCGGCCAGGATCAGGGCGGCCGTGATCAGCTCCTGCAGCTCCATCGTCCCCCTCGCCCCCGCTCGCATCGCTCTCGAGGCGCCGCGCGCCCCTGATGTCGCCCAAACAAACGCAACCCCGCGCCGATTTGTGGCGCCGCGCCGCCCGGCCCCCGTGCTATAATCCCGCACCACTCAGGAACCCTCGCCCAGCGCAAAGGAGGCTCCTCTATGCGCAGCGCCCCCCGACCGCTCCCGCGCCTGCTGGCCCCCCTCGGCCTGCTGCTCGCGCTCCTGCTGCCGGCCCTCGCCCCGGCGCCCCAGGCCCGCGCCGCCGCCTTCGCCGAGGGCAACGTGGTGGTCTACCGCGTCGGCGACGGCTCCGCCCCCCTCGCCGACAGCGGCAACCCCGTCTTCCTCGACGAGTTCACGCCGGCGGGCGCCCTCGTCCAGAGCCTGCCCATGCCCACCACTGCGGGCGAAGGGAGCTGGCCCCTCTTCGCCAGCACCCGCGCGGACGAGGGCCTGATCACCCGCTCGGCCGACGGGCGCTCGCTGATCGTCACAGGGTACGGCAGGCGCGACACGGCCTTTCTGCCCTCGAGCTCGGCTATGAGCTACAGGCGCGTGATCGCCACGGTCGAGGCCAACGGCGAGGTCACGACCTCCACGGCCCTGACCGACCTCGCCAATGGCTATGTGCCGAGGAGCGCGGCCTCGAGTGACGGCTTCAACTTCTGGGCGGTCGGCGGCGCCGGCGGCGTGCGCTTCGCCCTCGGGAGCGCGAGCACCTCGACCGAGCTCGTGGCCGCGCCGTCCAGCCTGAACCAGGTGGCGATCTTCGAAGGCCAGCTCTACGCCTCGACTGCCGCGGGCGCCGGCGTGCGCATCGGCAAGGTGGGCGACGGTCTGCCCGTCTCGGGCCCACAGACCCTCACGCCCCTCCCCGGCCTGCCGACCACGGGCAACCCCAACGCCTTCTTCCTGGCCAACCTGAGCCCCGCCGTCCCCGGCGTGGACACGCTCTACGTAGCCTACGACGATCAGGGCCTGCGCAAGTTCGCCCTGGTGAACGGCAGCTGGGCGGCCAGGGGCACCGTCGGCGGCGACGCCGACGACTACCGCGGCCTCACCGCGGCGGTCCAGGGGCAGAGCGTGACCCTCTACGCGACGCGCAGGGCCGGCGAGCTGGTCAGGCTGGTGGACGCCAGCGGCTACGGCGGCAACCTCGCCGGGACGCCCGCGCTGATCGCCACGGCGGACGACAACACGGCCTTCCGCGGCGTGGCCCTCGCGCCCCGCGCGGCCGACGAGCTGCAGCCGGATCTGACGGTCAGCGTCAGCGGCCCATCCACCGCCACCGTCGGCGCGGCCTACAGCTACGGGCTGAGCGTGCGCAACGACGGGATCGTCGCCGCCACGGGCGTGAGCGTGACCTTCACCCTGCCGCCCGGGGTGACCTACCTCGCGGCGACGGGCGGCGCGGGCTTCACGCCAAGCGCGAGCGGCGGCGTCGTAACCTTCAATGGCGGCTCGCTCGGCGTGGGCGTCCAGGCCGACCTGCTGGTCAGCGTCTCGGCGGGCGCCGGGGGCCCCCTCACCCTCGCCCCCCCCGCCGCCCCGGCCGACCCCCCGAACACCCTCCCCC
>DAOLDO010000912.1:0-2902 GCA_035327325.1 Chloroflexaceae bacterium
CCCATCCCCGGGGCCCTGGGGCTTTCCCCCTCGGGGGGGGGGGGGGTGCCCGCCGCCGAGGTCGCCATCCCCAGCCACGCCGGCCCCCACGCCCGCCCCGCCACGGTCTTCGTCGAGCTGGCCGGCCAGTACGAGGCCGAGGTCCAGGTCGCCCACGCCGGCCAGACGGCCAACGGCAAGGCCCTGGCATCGCTGCTCAGGCTCGGCGCGCCCCACGGGGCCACGCTCCGCATCGCCGCTCGCGGCCCCGACGCCGCGGTCGCCGTCGAGGCCCTGGCCGCCGCCGTGGCCGCCGGGCTCGACGACGAGGCCCCCGCCGCCGACCAGGGCTCCGAGGGCTTCGCCTGGCGCCCCGCCTCGGCCGGGCGCGCCGTGGTCGGCGTGGCCGCCTCGCCCGGGCTCGCCATCGGACCGCTCTACCACTACAGGGCCCAGCACCTCGTCGTGCGCGACATCGCCGAGAGCCCCGCCCGCGAGCGCGAGCGGCTCCACGGCGCCCTCGCCACCGCCCGCGCCCAGCTCGGCGACGTCTACGACTCGGTGCGCGAGCGGGCCGGCAAGGGCGAGGCCGCGATCTTCCGCGCCCACCAGGCCCTGCTCGACGACCCCGACCTGGTCGCCCAGGTCGAGGGCCTGATTGACGATGGCCACGGCGCCGCCTGGGCCTGGGACCAGGCGATCGACGAGCGCGTCGGCGCGATGCAGCGCGTGGCCGACGAGCGCCTGGCCGCCCGCGCCGTTGACCTGAACGACGTCGGCCAGCGCGTGCTGCGCCTGCTCACCGCCGCCGAGGAGGGCGAGGCCACCCTGCCCACCGCCCCGGTCATCCTGCTCGCCGACGACCTGCTCCCCTCCGACACCGCCCGCCTCGACCCCAAGCTGATCCTCGGCCTCGGCACCGCCTCGGGCGGCCCCACGGCCCACACCGCGATCATCGCCCGCTCCCTCGGCATCCCCGCCGTCGTCGGCGCCGGCCCCGCCCTGCTCGACCAGCCAGAGGGCGCCACCTGCATCCTCGACGGCTCCGCCGGCGCCCTCTACGTCGAGCCCACCGCCGAGGACCTCGCCTCGGCCCAGGCCGCCCAGGAGGAGCTGGCCCGCCTGCGCGACGTCGAGTACCGCACCCGCTACGAGCCCGCCCTCACCACCGACGGCCACAGGGTCGAGGTGGTCGCCAACGTCCAGCGCCCCAGCGAGGCCGAGGTGGCCGTGAACGCCGGCGCCGAGGGCATCGGCCTGATGCGCACCGAGTTCCTCTTCCTCGAGCGCGCCACACCCCCCGGCGAGGACGAGCAGTACGAGGCCTACGCCGCCATGGTGCGCGCCCTCAACGGTCTGCCCATCATTATCCGCACCCTCGACATCGGCGGCGACAAGGCCGTGCCCTACCTCGACCTGCCGCCCGAGGAGAACCCCTTCCTCGGCATCAGGGGCCTGCGCCTCTGCCTGCGCCGCCCCGACCTCTTCCGCCCCCAGCTGCGCGCAATCTACCGCGCCGCCGCCCTCGGCCCGGTCAAGATCATGTTTCCCATGGTCGCCACCCTCGAGGAGCTCAGGGCGGCCAGGGCGGTTGCCGAGGAGGTGCGGGCCGAGCTCGGCGCGCCCGCGGTCGAGATCGGGATCATGGTCGAGGTGCCCTCTGTCGTCATGCTGGCCGCCGAGTTCGCCCGCGAGGTGGACTTCTTCTCGGTCGGCACCAACGATCTGACCCAGTACGCTCTGGCGATGGACCGCCTGCACCCGGCCCTGGCCAGGCAGGTGGACGGGCTGCACCCCGCGGTGCTGCGCATGGTTGACCAGGTCGTGCGCGCCGCCGACACCGCGGGCCGCTGGGTCGGCGTCTGCGGCGGCGTCGCCGGCGAGCCCCGCGGCGCCACTATCCTGGTCGGCCTGGGCGTGCGCGAGCTCAGCGTCAGCATCCCCAGCGTCGCCGC
The DNA here is from genome assembly GCA_035327325.1 of Chloroflexaceae bacterium. Taxonomy (GTDB): domain Bacteria; phylum Chloroflexota; class Chloroflexia; order Chloroflexales; family Chloroflexaceae; genus CAIWXH01. The sequence continues at coordinate 1,935 of DAOLDO010000912.1, forward strand.
CGTCAAGGCCCGCCTGCGCGGCCTCTCCCTCGAGCAGGCCCGCGAGCTCGCCCGCCGCGCCCTGGCCTGCACCACCGCCGAGGAGGTCCGCCAGCTGGCCGTGTGAGGTGTGAGGTGTGAGGTGTGAGGTGTGAGGTGTGAGGTGTGAGCGAGCCAGCGAGCGATCACACCTCACAGCGCGAGCGCAGCGAGCAATCAGGAGATACGCGATGAGCACAGCCACCCCCCCCGAGGTGATCACCGTCACCCTGAACCCCGCGATCGACCGCACCGTGACCATCCCCGACTTCGAGGCCGGCAAGGTCAACCGCGTCGAGCAGGCCCAGGACCACCCCGGGGGCAAGGGGGTCAACGTGGCGGTCGCCCTCGCCGATGCGGGCCACCGCGTCGCCGTGACCGGCTTCCTCGGCCGCGAGAACGTGACCACCTTCGAGGACCTGTTCGCCCGCAAGGGCATCGCCGACCAGTTCGTGCGCATCGCGGGGCGCACGCGGGTCGGGATCAAGATCGCCGACCCCCTCAGGGACCAGACCACCGACATCAACTTCCCCGGCCCCGCCCCCGCCCCCGCCGACCTCGCGGCCCTGCGCGAGCGGCTGGCGGCCAGCGCGGCGCCCTGGGCCGTGCTGGCGGGCAGCCTGCCCCCCGGCGTCGCCCCCGACCTCTACGCCGAGCTGGTGGCGATGCTGAAGGCCGGCGGGCGGCGCGTGGCCCTGGACACAAGCGGCGAGCCCCTGCGCCACGCCCTGGCGGCGACGCCCCACCTGATCAAGCCCAACATCCACGAGCTCGAGGCCCTGGTCGGCGCCCCGCTGCCCGACGCCGCCGCGGTGCTGGCGGCCGCCCAGGGGCTGCTCGCCCGGGGCGTCGAGCTGGTGGTGGTCTCGATGGGCGGCGAGGGGGCTCTCTTCATCGCCCGCGGCCGGGAGGTGCGCGCCCGCCCGCCCGCCGTCACGGTGCGCAGCACC
>DAOLDO010000913.1:0-2896 GCA_035327325.1 Chloroflexaceae bacterium
ACGCGCCTCTCGCGCGAGGCGCCCGTCCCCGTACTCGAGCTGCTGCGGCGCGAGCTGATCCTGGGCGGCGCCGCCAACCCGGCCCGCAACGTCGTGGCCCTCGGCGGCGCCGCCACCCAGGTGGGCGTCGTCGGCGCCGACCCCGAGGGCGAGCAGCTGCGCGCCCTGCTGCGTGCGGCCGCCATCGCCGACGCCGGCCTGGTGGTCAGCCCCGGGCGGCCCACCACCCGCAAGAGCCGCATCCTCGCCGACGAGGCGCCCCCCCTGCCCCAGCAGATCGCCCGCCTCGACCGGCTCGACCCCGCCCCCCTGGCCCCCGCCGAGCAGGCCCGCGTGGTCGAGGCCCTGGCCGCGCTCGTCCCCCGGCACGACCTGGTGATCTGCTCCGACTACCAGCTCGGCCTGCTGACCGCGCCCGTGGTCGCCAGGGTGCGCGAGTTGTGCCGGGCCCACGGCGCGCTCTTCTGCGTGGACGCCCAGGGCAGCTCGCACCTCTACGTCGGCGCCGACCTCTTCCGCTGCAACAACCGCGAGGCCGAGGCCGCCCTCGGCGCGCCCCTGCGGGACGAGGCCGACTACCAGGCGGGGCTGGCCCGGCTGCGCTCGGAGCTCGGCGCGCGGCTGGTGATCGTGACGCGGGGGCCGGAGGGCCTGTCGCTCGCGGGCGAGGGCCAGCCCTACGCCCACATCCCCGCGGCGCGGGCCAGCGAGGTCTACGACACCACGGGCGCCGGCGACACCTTCATCGCCGTCGCGTCCCTGGCCCTCGCGGCGGGCCTCGGCGCGCTGGCCGCCGCCCACATGGCCAACGCCGCCGCGGCCCTGGTGGTGCGCCGCTACGGCAACGCCGTCGTGCCGCCCGACGAGCTGGCGGCCGCCCTGCGCGCATACTAAAAGAGAGGCGCCGTGCGGGCGCCCCTCGAGGAGCCTGTGTCTGGGGAGCGGTCAGGTCAGGCGGCCCGCCTGAAGCCGGCGAGGGCCTCCTCCTCGTCCTGATAGATCTCGGCGTACTGGGCCAGGCCGACCATGCGGAAGATCTTCTGGAAGTGCTGCGAGAGGCCGCTGACCGCCAGCTTCTGGTTGTTGCGGTTGACCTCGGTGACGATGCCGATCAGGATCGCGATCCCGGCGCTGTTGATGTAGTCGTTCTGGCGAAAGTTCAGCAGCACGAAACGGGCGCCCTTGTTCGTCACCTCGCGGTAGGCCGTGTTGATCTTCTCCTCGGCGAAGGTCGTCACATCGCCGACCAGATCAATGATCGCCACCCCATCCCGCTCGCGGGTGCTCACTGTCAGCTCGTCTTCCAGCATCATGGCTCCTCCAGACATATCAGCAGCCGTCGGCGCGGCGACGTGCGATGATAGCCTCTGCAAGGTGCCGGCCGGGCCGGCAAGGCGGATCGCTGTTTTCCTGACTCTAAAGGGGCGTGGGCGAAACCGGCGCCTCAGCGACCGAAGCCGCCGACGGGCTGGCGGGCGAAGGCAAAACGGAAGCAGTTGCCGGCCCCGCTGCGCGGCACGAAGCCGGCCTCGTCGCAGAGCTGGCTGATCAGCATCAGGCCCATCCCCCTGAGCGAGCCAAGGCCGGCGACCTTCTCGCCGATCGAGAGGGGGCCGGTCTTCGGCGCGAACGAGCTCACGCCCTGGTCTAGCACCTCAACGATCAGGAGCTCGCCCTCGGCGCGGCAGTGCACCTGCACGCGCAGGCCCGGCCGCAGGGAGTTGCCATGCTCGATCGCGTTGATGCACGCCTCGCTCAGGGCGGTCTTCAAGTCCTCGATCCGGTCTGCCGACAGGCCGAGGCGGCGGGCGAAGGCGGCGACGGCGTCGCGGGCGATCACCTCGTAGCCGAGCTCACTGGGGAGGGAGAGTTCCATGCTCGTGTGGGTGTAGGTCGGCGTGCTCATTGCTCGAGATGGATGACCATGCGAACCTGGTTGCCGCCGCTCGGGCCAGTTGTAAACTCGACCTCATCCATCAGCTCGCGGATCAACCAGATGCCCCAGCCGCCCTTGTCGTCGCGCTCGAACGCGTCCTCGATCTTGGGGCTGCCCGTGGTGCAGTCCTGGTCGAGCTGTTTGCGCCCCTGGTCGGCGACGCTCACGATCAGCTCGTCCTCGCGGGCCGTCAGCAGCACCACCACCTTCATCGCGGCGTCCTGCTGGTTGCCGTGCTCGATGGCGTTGGTCACGGCCTCGCTGATCGCCGTCTTGAGCGAGTCGACGCGGTCAGCGGTGAAGCCCATGCGCCTGGCGAGGGACGAGGCCGTGTCCATCGCCACCCGCTCGTAGCCGAGCTTGCTAGGCAGGCGCAGCTCGATCACCTTCTCCAATGGCTCACGCTGGGGGGTCTCGTCGCTCATTCCCTTGGCACCTGAGCGGCATGGTGATCGCGTGGCGCAATACCCACTGCCTTTAACGATGATCGCTCGGTATTCCGCGCCTGGCTCCCGACGGAGGAACGGCGAAACAGATCCCTCCACACGCAATATTAAGCCAATCATAACATAGCCCGCGAGCGCCACGCAATAGGACGGAAGTTCGATACGGTCTATGACCGTGGCGGCGCCCTACAGCGGAATGTTGCCGTGCTTGCGGGCGGGCATGCTCTGACGCTTGGTGCGGGCGATGGCGAGGGCCTTGATCAGGGCCGGCCGCGTCTCCTTCGGCTCGATCACGGCGTCAATATAGCCCCGCTCGGCGGCCACGTAGGGGTTGGCGAAGCGGCTCTGGTAGTCCTCCACCAGCTCGCCGAGCCGCTGCTGCGGGTCGCGCGCCTCGCCCAGCTCCTTGCGGAAGATGATCCGCACCGCGGCGTCCACACCCATCACGGCGATCTCGGCGGTGGGCCAGGCGAAGTTGAAGTCGGCCCTGATGTGCTTGGAGGCCATCACGTCG
>DAOLDO010000914.1:0-2892 GCA_035327325.1 Chloroflexaceae bacterium
CGGCCACCTGGAGGGGGAGCCGCACGGGCCCGCTGACCCGCGCCCCCGCCTCCAGCTCGTCAATATGCCCCGCGTAGCTTTCGTCGAAGAGCTCGAGGGTGCCCAGGCCGAGCTCGAGCATCAGGCCGTGGCCGCCGTTCTGCGTCCACACCTGGGCCGGCTCCAGCCCGAGCCCGGCGCAGTAGAACCTCACGAGGCGGTCGTAGTCAGCGGTCGTGAGCGCGACGCGGAGCTGCATCACAGGGGCGGTGAGGGGTTCAGACATCGCGCGAACCTCCGTTCAGCTGTGCTGGCGCTGCCGGCGCCTGCGTCCGTCCGGCCGGGGCGGCCTCGCCGTCAGTATAGGGTGTCGCCGGCGGCGTGCGCGTAAAAAAAAGGATACCCTGTTTGCAGGCAGCCCGGCGGAGCGGTTCCTCCGCCGCGGCGGAAGGCTGGGGGCGCTGTAACCTCGCCGCGGCGCGCGCATCTAACAGGATGGCCGCCGGCGGACTGGGCCCGCGGCCAAGGGCAAGGCGCGAGCCGTGGCCCACCGAGCACAGAAGGAAGCACCCGTGAAGCAGATTGTGATCGTCGGCGGCGTGGCCGCCGGGATGTCGGCCGCGGCACGCCTGCGGCGCCTCGACGAGCACGCCCGCATCGTCGTCCTCGAGCGTGACCGCTACGTCTCCTACGCCAACTGCGGCCTGCCCTACCACATCGGCGGGGCCATCCCCGACCGCGAGGCGCTGCTCGTCGTCACCCCCGAGCACCTGCGCACGACCCTCAACCTCGACGTGCGCACCGAGCACGAGGTGGTGGCCGTGGACCGGGCGGCGAAGCGCGTGCAGGTGCGCGACCACGCCAGCGGCGCCAGCTACAGCGAGCCCTACGACGTGCTGGTGCTCGCCCAGGGCGCGGGCCCGCTGCGCCCGCCCGTGCCGGGCATCGAGCACCCCCGGGTCTTCACGCTGCGCAGCATCCCCGATATGGACGCGATCAGCGCGGCGCTGGACGCGCGGGCGCGGGCGGCCGTGGTGATCGGCGGCAGCTACATCGGCGTGGAGGTCGCCGAGGCCCTGCGCGAGCGCGGCCTCGCCGTGCACCTGGTCGAGCTGCAGGATCAGGTAATGCCCCTGCTCGACCTGGAGATGGCGACCGACCTGCGCTACCACATGGAGCGCCACGGGGTGACGCTGCACCTCGGCACGGCGGCGGCGGCCGTCCACGACCGCGGCGGGCCGCTGGCGGTCGAGCTGCGCGACGGCGAGCTGATCGAGGCCGACCTGGTGGTGCTGGCCGTCGGCGTGCGCCCCGTGGCCGGCCTGGCCCAGGCGGCCGGCCTGGCCATCGGGCCTCGCGGCGGCATCGCCGTGGACGCCCACATGCGCACCTCCGACCCGAGCATCTACGCGGCCGGCGACATGGTCGAGGTCCTCGACACCGTCACCGGCGAGCCGGCCCTGGTGGCCCTGGCCGGCCCCGCCAACCGCCAGGGGCGGATCGTGGCCGACAACATCTGCGGGCGCGACGCGACCTACACCAGCACGCAGGGGAGCGCCATCGTCAAGATCTTCGCGATGACCGGCGGGATGACCGGCGCCTCGGAGCGCGCGCTGCGCCGGGCCGGCCGGCCCTACCGCAAGGTCTACCTGCACCCGTCGAGCCACGCCGGCTACTACCCGGGCGGGCAGTCCATGCACCTCAAGCTGCTCTTCGCCCCCGACGAGGGGCGCATCCTCGGCGCGCAGATCGTCGGCTACGAAGGGGTGGACAAGCGGCTCGACGTGCTGGCCACCGCGCTCCGCGCCGGCATGACCGTCTTCGACCTCGAGCGGCTCGAGCTGACGTATGCCCCGCCCTACAGCTCGGCGAAGGACCCGGTGAACATGGCCGGGTTTATCGCGGCGAACCTGCTGCGCGGCGACCTGGAGCTCTGGTACCCCGAGGAGTACGAGCGGCAGCCCCGCGGCACCACATTCGTGGACGTGCGCGGCCCGCAGGAGTTCGCCCAGTGGCACATCCCCAGGGCCGTCAACGTGCCCCTGCCCGAGCTGCGCGGGCGTGTCGAGGAGCTGCGCCGCGCCGCGGCCGGCGGGCCGCTCAGGCTCTACTGCATGGTGGGCTTCCGCAGCTACCTGGCCTACCGCACCCTGCGCCAGCACGGCCTGGCCGACGTGGCGACCCTGGCGGGCGGGGCGCGCACCTTCACCAGCTTCTACCGCACCGCCCTCGCCACGGGCGCGCCCGGCATCCCCTTCGTCGCGTACGCCGAGGAGGAGCTGGCGGCCCGGGCGCTGCTCGACGCCGAGTAGGGGGCCTCACGGGCCGGCCTCGGGCGGCGGCGGGGCGCTCGCGGCGCGCTCCTGGGCCAGGGCCACGATCCTGCCCACGGCGGCGACCCAGTCCGGGGGGAAGCGCGTGGGCTCGGCCAGCCATTCGAGCAGGCCGGCGAGGGCGCCGGCGATCTGGGCGCGCTCGTCGGCCACGGCGGCCGCGACCAGACGCGCGGCGCCGGGGACGAGCCGGGCGCGCGCGGGGCCGAGCAGCGCGTCGAAGGCCGCGGCCAGCTCGTCGCCCAGGGCCGCGCCGGCGTGGGCCAGGCGCTCGGCCCTGAGCCACGCGGCCGCCCGCGCCAGGGGCGCGTAGTGGGCCTCGCGCTCGCGGAAGGCGCGCGCCAGCTCGTCGTGCAGCAGCTCGAGGTGGTGCTCGAGCAGCCAGCGCGGCATGCCCCGCGTGGCGAGCAGCCCGCCCAGCCAGGCGATCTGGCGGTCCACCTCCGCCTGGGGCGAGTGGCAGAGGGTGACGAGCCAGGCGCTGTCGCTCCAGGTGTAGCGGACGCCGCGGGCCGCGTAGCGCAGGCGGTAGTAGGGGAACGCGGCCCAGGAGCGCTCGCCGGCCTGCACCGCCGCCTGG
>DAOLDO010000915.1:0-2882 GCA_035327325.1 Chloroflexaceae bacterium
GCTCGGCCTCGGCGGCGGCAACATCAACCAGGGCGACTTCAGCCTGAGCGCGCTGATCGTCTCGTTCATCGGCGCCGTCGTGCTTCTGGGCATCGTCAACCTCTTCCGCCGCGGCACTGTGCGCTAGCGCACCTACAGGCACCAGCATGTTCGCAGCCCTGAAACGGTTGCTCACGGGGAGGGCCGAGCCCTCCCCTAACCACGCCCGCCGGCGCCCGAGCCTCGGCAGGCTCGCCTTCTGGCGGCGCGCCCCCCGCCCCGTGCCCGCCCGCCTGCTGCGCGCCGGACGGCCGGTGCAGCTGCCGGGCGATGGCCACGGCCCCCTCTTCCACAGGCGCTACGCCGTTGACTTCGCGGGCTCGCGCCTCGGCCCCGAGGCCCTGATGGCCCAGGTCAAGGCCGACCTCAGCGACTTCTCGCCCCGCATGCTCGCCCACTTCGAGAAGACCAAGGGCGACCCGGCGGAGCTGCGCGAGGGCGACGAGTACCACATCACCATCCTGGGGCCGTGGAATGGCAGGGTGCGCGTGGTCGAGGCGCAGCCCACCTCGTTCACCTTTATCACCCTGGAGGGCCACCCCGAGGCCGGCCAGATCATGTTCTCGCTCGAGCACCACCCCGCCAGGCGCGGCGCGCTGCGCTTCGAGATCTGCTCGTGGGCCCGCAGCCGCGACATGATCGTCGGCCTGACCTACAAGGAGGTCGGAGTGGGCAAAGAGGTGCAGAAGAACGCCTGGGTGACCTTCTGCGAGCGCGTGGTCGAGGCCAGCGGCGGCAAGGCCCTCGGCGAGGTGAGCGTGGTGACGGAGGAGCAGCGCTTCGATGGGGAGGTGATCCCGATTGAGTAGGCCGCCCCTGTACGAGCAGTACCGGGCCCGCATCGAGGCCCTGCGCGAGCTCCCGCTCAACTTCGACCTCGAGCGCAGGGCCGAGTACACGTCGGCCAACGGCTGGCACATTGACGATGTGCAGACCGAGCTGCCCCCCGAGCCCCCCGGCCCGCCCGAGCCCAACGGCTCGTGGGAGGCGGCGCGGCGCGTGCTGCGCGAGTACCGCTTCGCCGACCCCTCGATCATCACGGGGATCTTTTACCCCGACCAGCCCCTCGAGGGGCGAGTCATGCTGCTGCGCGGCCGCTTCCTGTGGATGACCTTCTTCTTCGGCACGAAGGTCGGCGCGATCATTGACGAGCGCGTCCAGGGCCCTGACGGGACGCGGCAGCTCTGGGGCTTCAACTACCAGACCCTGGAGGGCCACCTGGAGCGGGGCCAGATGGAGTTCACGGCGGTCAAGTGGCTGGAGACCGGCCAGGTCGCCTTCCGCATCCACGCCTTCTCGAGCGCGGCCGAGATCCGCAACCCCCTGATCCGGCTGGGCTTTCGGCTGTTCGGCCGGCGCCTGCAGCTGCGCTTCATCCACAATGCCATGAAGCGTATGCGCCGCCTGGTGGTCGAGGACCTGGCCGTGGGCGTGCGCCCCGACCCGACCGACCGCCCCGAGGTCCGGCCGGCCAGCGCCGACGAGGCCGCCGCCGAGAAGGTCGAGCAGCTCCAGGAGGAGCAGCGGGGCTGAGAGGAACCTTGAATCTCGGGCGCGGGACGCCGCGCCACTAGCAGAAGGAGCGGGAGATGAAGACACCCGAGGTGCTGAAGGACGCCCCGATCGAGGGCGAGGACGTGGCGCGCTGGCTGACCTTCACGGGGTTCTGGGGCGCGATCTTCTACCTGCTGGCCTGCGCCAGCCTGGTGGCCGCCAGCAGGCGCCAGCCGGTGCGGCTGAGCGCGCCGACCCTGGGCCTGGGGCTGCTGCTGCACGTCGCCACCTTCATGGTCGGCGGCTCGCTGTCGAGCGCTGTGGGCTCCCTGGTCAGGGGCAAGAGCAGCACCGAGCAGGCCCAGGAGGCGATCAAGAGCGGCCAGCTCGAGCGGAGCATCCCGCTCCAGGCCCTCGGCGGCGCCGTCGGCTCGGTGGTGCCCTTCGGCCTGGCCGTCGCCAGCCTGCGCGTGGCCGGGCGCCTCACGGGCCAGCCGGCCCTCAAGGACCTGCAGGCCGTCCAGTGGCCCCAGGCCGTCGGCACCATGGTCGCCGCCAGCGGCGCGACCGCCCTCGCCGTCAGCAGGATCGCCGCCTGGGTGGCCCGCGACGCCAAGCGCTAGCCCGCGACGGCGGACGCTCCCCGAGGATAACCCCAGAGTCGCCCGTCGTCATACAAGGTGGCCCACCCCCGCCAGGCAGGCCGGCCCCGAGATGGGCGCCGGCCTGTCAGGGATCTCCTGGCATAGTTCTTGCGACCGCCGGCAGGCTGGGGGCCTATTGCGCCCGCCGCCGGCTAGCTTGACGTCCTGTGGGGGGACGGGAAAGGCCTGGACGTGGCGATGATCCTCGTGGTGGACGATGAGCGCTCAATCACCGACTTCGTCTCCGACGTGCTCAGTGAGGAGGGGTACCGCGTGCGGGTCTGTCACGACGGGGCGAGCGCCCTGCTCGATATCCGCAGGGCGCCCCCCGACCTGGTGCTGCTCGATATCGGCCTGCCGGTGATGACCGGCGATACGGTGCTGCGCGAGCTGCGCGGGGGCGGCTTCGCCGCGCTGCCCGTGATCGTGACCACCGCCAGCACCAACGCCGAGCAGTACCTCGCCGTAGGGGCGACGGCGATCCTGAAGAAGCCCTTCACCCTCGATCGCCTGATCGAGATCGTGGGGGACTACGTGTAGCTCGCCGCGCTCGCTGGGGTGACGCTCACTCCGTTCGCTGGGGTGAGGCTCGCTGCGCTCGCCGGGTGCTTCCGGGCAGGGCGAGCGCAGCGAGCAAGCGTCACCCCGCGAGCCGCAAGGCGAGCGTCACCCCCGCGGGCGAGCGCAGCGAGCGAGCGTCACCGC
>DAOLDO010000916.1:0-2880 GCA_035327325.1 Chloroflexaceae bacterium
ATCGCGTACCACCGCGCCACGCCGGCCGACGTCGCGCCGAACCAGTGGGTCTTCGACCACCCCTTCTTCCTGCTGCTGAACGTCGCCGTGGGCGGCAACTTCGGCGGCCCGGTCGGGCCCGACGCGGTCTTCCCCGCCACGATGCAGGTGGACTATGTGCGCGTCTACACGGCCGGCGACACTGCCGAGCGCTTCACCGCCACGGTGAAGGACGACTTCAGCGGCTGGCGCAGGGTGACGGTGCCCTTCAGCGCCTTCAGGCGCAGCGCCGACCAGCCGGTCGGCGCGCCGAACGACGGCCTGACCCTGAGCGAGGTCTGGGGACTCGACCTGCGCGTCCCCGGGGGGGCGGCCGGCCCGCTGCTGCTCGACCAGCTGCGGCTGCAGCAGAGCTGCCCCGAGAACGTGACCGTGACCAGCGGCGCCGACGGCGGCCCGGGCTCGCTGCGCCAGGCCCTCGCCGAGGTCTGCCGCGGCGGGACGGTGCGCTTCGCCCCGCCTCTGGCCGGCGAGACGATCGCGCTCGGCGGGGAGCTGAGCGTGGCCCGCGACGTGACGATTGACGGGACGGCCGCGCCGGGGCTACGCCTGAGCGGCGGGGGTGACGCCCGGGTGCTGGTGGTCGAGGCGGGCGCGGCGGCGACGGTGCGCGGCCTGACGATTGGCGACGGCTACGGCTACCAGCTCGGCGGGGCGCTGATCGTCAACGGGCAGCTGCTGCTGGACCGGGTGACGGTGGAGGACAGCCGCACGGAAGGCGAGTTCCAGTTCTGGCAGGGCGGCGGCGGGATCTACGTCGGCGGCGGCGGCGCGCTGACCCTGCGCGACAGCACGGTGCGCAACAACCGCACGGTCGGCTCCGACGGCGGCGGGATCTACGGCTTCACCGGCAGCCTGGTCATCCTGGAGCGCAGTGCCGTGGTCGGCAACACGGCGGGCAACGACGGCGGCGGGCTGCGCATCCTGGGCGACGCCCAGATCGAGAACAGCACGATCAGCGGGAACGTCAGCGAGGCATGGCACGGCGGCGCGGTCTTCCACACCGACGGCGTGCTGCGGCTGAGCCACAGCACGGTCGCCGACAACAGCGCGCCGGCCGACACGGCCGGGGGCATCTTCGTCGGCACCTTCGGCCCCGGGGGCGCCCAGGCCGAGCTGCTGGGCAGCCTGCTCGGCGGCAACAGCGGCGACCAGTGCTTCCGCGGCTTCTTCGGTCCCGGCCCCGTGGGCATCACCTCGCGCGGCGGCAACGTCGCCAGCGACGGCACCTGCGTGCTCGACGCGGCGGGGGATCGCCCCGGCGTCGCCCCGCTGCTCGGCGCCCTGGCCGACAACGGCGGGCCGACGCTGACCCACGCCCTGCTCGGCGGCAGCCCGGCGCTGGACGCGGCGGCGGCGCCGACGTGCCCGGCCACCGACCAGCGCGGGGTCGCCAGGCCCCAGGGCGAGGGGTGCGACGCGGGCTCCTTCGAGCGCGCGCCCTAGAAGGATGAGGGATGAGGGATGAAGGCCGCGGCGCGTGGGCATGGCCTGCGACGAGCCTGACTCGCCAGAAGCTTGTCTGAGTTCGCCCTGGGGCGGGGACACCGGACGGACGCAGCGCCCTGCGTCCGTTCGGGCTTTAGCGGGGTAGGGCCGGCCCGCCGGGGCCGGCGACCTTTTTCCGGTATAATAACAGCAGGCACAAACTCTTTGATGAGTCCAGCACATGGCGCAGCACCGCCCCATGGCCGCGTTCGAATCGCGCGACTTCACGCTGCTGTGGATCGGCAACCTCGTCTCGCTGACGGGCACCGAGATGACGCGGACGGCGGTGGCCTGGCAGATCTACCAGCTAACGGGCGACGCCCTGGCCCTGGGGATGATCGGGGCGGCGCGGCTCATCCCGCTGGTGCTGCTGGCCCTGGGCGCGGGCGTGCTGGCCGACAACTACGACCGGCGCAAGCTGCTGATCGGGGCCCAGGTGGCGATGCTGGTCTGCTCGCTGACCCTCGGGGTGGCCACCAGCCTCGGCGGGGCGACGATCTGGCTGATCTACGCGGTCACGGCCCTGGCGGCGGCGGCCCACACCCTGGGCCTGCCGGCGCGCCAGGCCCTGGTGCCCACCCTGGTGCCGCGCGAGCATCTGGCGGGGGCCCTGAGCCTGAACATCACGGCGGTGCAGCTGGCGACGGTGCTGGGGCCCACCGTGGGCGGCCTGCTGATCGCCGGTGTCGGCGTCGGCCCGGTCTACTGGATTGACGCGGCGAGCTTTGTGGCCATCATCGGCCTGCTGCTGCTGATGCGCTCGCGGCCCGTGGCGGCCGAGCGGCGCGACGTGAGCGTCGGGGCCGCCCTCGAGGGGCTGCGCTTCGTGCGCCGCAACCCGCTGATCTGGAGCACCATGCTGCTCGACTTCCTGGCGACCTTCTTCAGCGCGGCGACCACGCTGCTGCCCCTCTTCGCGGAGGAGATCCTGCGGGTGGGCCCCCAGGGCATGGGCCTGCTCTTCGCCGCGCCATCGGCCGGCGCCGTGCTGGCCAGCCTGGCGACCTCGGTGCTGGGGGCGGGCCGGCGCCAGGGTCCCCTGCTGCTGGGGGCGGTGGTGGTCTACGGGCTGAGCACCCTGGCCTTCGGCCTCTCGACCTCGTTCTGGCTCTCGCTGTTGATGCTGGCGGTCAACGGGGCCGCCGACACAGTGAGCATGGTGGTGCGCGGGACGATCCGCAACCTGGAGACGCCGGACGAGCTGCGTGGGCGCATGGTGGCGGTCAACATGCTCTTCTTCGCCGGCGGGCCCCAGCTCGGCGAGATCGAGGCCGGGGTGGCGGCCAGGCTGCTCGGCGGGCCGCTGTCGGTGGCGGCGGGCGGCCTGGCCTGCGTGCTGATGACGGGCGCAGT
>DAOLDO010000917.1:0-2870 GCA_035327325.1 Chloroflexaceae bacterium
GAAAATTTCCTGTTCAATGCCGAGCAGTTCCTCGTGAATGGCGTCGCTCTGGTCCGGAGTGCAAAAGACGAACATCTCGACCTTGGTGAACTGATGAACGCGGTACAGGCCGCGCGTGTCCCGGCCCGGGGCGCCGGCCTCGGCGGGGTCGAGGCCTTGGCCGCCCTGGCCGCCACCGCCGGCAAGGCGGGCCGGGCCAACAGCGGCCTGATCGCCCTGCTGCCCGGCGGCAACAGCCGCGGCGCCCTCGACATGGGCCTCCGCCCCGACGCCCGCCCCGGCTACGCGCCCACCGCCCAGCGCGGCCTCGGCGCCCGCGAGGCCTGGGGCGCGGCCCAGGAGGGCCGGGTGCGCGCCTTCTGGATCGCCGGGCTCGACCCGGCCGCCGGCCTGCCCGCCGCCCGCGCCGCCCTCGTGGCCGCCGAGTTCGTCGTGGTCCAGGACATGTTCCTGACCGAGACGGCGAAGCTGGCCGATGTGGTGCTGCCCGCGGCCAGCGTGGCCGAGCGCGACGGCACCTACACCAACGCCGAGCGCCGCGTCCAGCGCTCGCGGGCCGCCCGCGCCCCCCTGGGCCAGTGCCGCCCCGACTGGCAGATCGTCCAGGGCGTGGCCCGCCAGCTCGCCGCCCTCACCGTGCCTCAGCGCGCCGCCGCCCAGCCCGCCTCCGCCGCCGCCAAGGGTGGCAAGGGCGCCCAGGCCGCCACCAGCGTGGCCGTGGCGGAGCCCGCCGGGTGGGACTACCTGACCCCCGCCGAGCTGACCGCCGAGATCGCCGCCCGCGTGCCCGGCTACGCCGGCGTCACCTACCCGGCCCTGACCGCCACCGGCGCCCCCGGCGTCTGGGGCCGCCAGGACAACGAGGCGGTCTACTACGACGGCACCAGCTACGAGAACACCGAGGGCCTCGGCCTCAAGCTGCCCAGCGTGATCGAGGACGGCAAGGCCAGCCTCAGCCTGACCCCCCGCCCCGCCCCGCCCGCCGGCGAGGAGCGGCCCCTGCTGCTCCTGTCCCAGCCCCTGGCCTACGACGGCGACCCGCTCATGCGCGGCTCGCTGCTCGAGCGCCAGGTGCCCCAGCCCTTCGTGGCGATCAGTATCGCCGACGCCGAGCGCCAGAACATCAGGTCGGGCGACATGGTGCGCCTCGACTCGGCCGCCGGCCAGCTCGCCGCGCCCGCCCGCGTGGTGACCGACCTGCCCCCGGGCGTGGCCCTGGTCCCTGCCAACCTGCCCGGCTTCAGCCCCGCCGCCGTGCAGACCGGCCCCCGCACCAGGGTGAGCCTGGTGAAGATCGTGACGTGAGGTGTGAGGTGTGAGGTGTGAGATCGGGCTCGCGGTCACACCTCACACGGCGAGCGCAGCGAGCGACTCACAGCTCAGAGGTGCCCTATGAACTGGCTCGACATCCTGATCATCGTGGTCCAGTGTTTCGTGATCGCTCTCGCGGTGACCACGGCCTTCGCCTATCTGACCCTGTTCGAGCGGCGCCTGCTGGCCCGCTTCCAGCACCGGGTGGGCCCGAACCGGGCCGGCCCCGGCGGCTTCCTGCAGCCCGCCGCCGACGCGGTGAAGCTCTTCCTCAAGGAGGACATCATCCCCACGGCGGCCGACAAGGCGGTCTACCTGATCGCCCCGGCCATCGCGGTGATCCCGGCGATCATCATCTGGGCCGTGATCCCCTTCGGCTGCCTCAACATCAACTGGGAGTGGCAGGCCTGCTTCAACGACCCCCAGGCCGCGACCCCGCTGCGCAATATCCTGCAGATCGCCGAGGTCAACGTCGGCGTGCTCTACCTGCTGGCGATCACCAGCATCGGCGTCTACGGGATCACCCTGGCCGGCTGGGCCAGCAACAACAAGTACTCGATGCTCGGCGGGATCCGCTCGGCGGCCCAGCTGGTCAGCTACGAGCTGGCCCTCGGCTGCGCCGTGCTCAGCGTGGTGATGACCTACAGCACCCTGAGCACCCACGAGATCGTGCTGGCCCAGGCCGGGCTCTGGGGCATCGTGCCCCAGTTCCTCGGCTTCGTGCTCTTCATGATCGCCGCCACCGCCGAGGTGGTGCGCGCGCCCTTCGACCTGGTCGAGGCCGAGCAGGAGCTGGTGGGCGGCTACAACACCGAGTACGGCTCGATGAAGTTCGCCCTGTTCTTCATGACCGAGTACATCAAGCTGATCGCGGTCAGCGCGATCGCCGTGACCTTCTTCTTCGGCGGCTGGCGCTTCCCCGGCCTGCAGACCCTGGGCGCCGGGGTCGAGGGCCTGGCGGGCCCGGTCGCGGCGGCCATCGTCGTGGGCCTGGTCTCGCTCGGGGCCTTCCTGCTCAAGCTGGTCGGCTTCCTGTTCGTCTCGGTCTGGGTCAGGGCCTCGTGGCCGCGCCTGCGCTACGACCGCCTGATGGAGCTGGGCTGGAAGTGGCTGCTGCCCCTCGGGCTGATCAACATCGCCTACACGGCCGTTGTCTTCGTGCTCATACCCGGCCAGCGCCTCGCCTCGTTCGTGATGCTCGGCCTGAGCCTGATCACGCTCGCGATCGCGGGCAGCTTCAACAGTGTGCCCAAGCCCGTGGATAACGTGACCTACGCGAAGGACGTCCGCCAGGGCGCCGGCGACTAGACTCGCCCTGCGAAGGAGAGATAGATGCTCGGAGAGCTGTTCAAGGGCCTGCGCACCACCCTGGGCTACTTCTTCAGGCAGCCCGTGACGGTGCAGTACCCCGAGGTGAAGCGGCCCGTGCGCGAGCGCTTCCGCGGGCGCCACGAGCTGAAGCGCTTCGCCGACGGCAAGGAGCGCTGCATCGGCTGCTCACTCTGCGCCGCCGCCTGCCCGGCCGAACCGGGGCAAAGCGTGCTTGACCTCGGCTGCGG
>DAOLDO010000918.1:0-2866 GCA_035327325.1 Chloroflexaceae bacterium
TGCCCCATCGTGGGGCACCCGCCTCTTCGTGTGCTCACGGCGCGGCCTCAACGCTGTGGTAGCGCTTCGCGCGCCGTCTTTCTGCCCGCCCGCCGCCCTTCCTGATTCGGCCTCCCGCTCATCGAGCTTCGCAATGAGGCGCAGCCTCCGGCAGGTGGTAATGAGGCACGAGGCAAGCCTTCACGTTCCCGAACCCGATGAACCGAATGCAAGCTCGAAATGTAGCGTCGGCTCGGCTCGCAGTCCCGTCCGCGCATCGTAAACCTCACGGGTCTGCATCGAACGCCAGAATTGCTCCGCGCCCAGCACCCGAACATCAGTGTGCAGATACAGGACATCGTAACTACCATCTTGGGCGACAAATGCGCGGGCGGCCGTCGTCAGCGCCCGTGCAATACCCCGCCGCCGAAACGTCCGGTCGACATACGCGCGCACGATTTGCGCCGTTGATTGTCGGGCATATCGTTCTGCGAGCCAGACGGGGTGTGGCGGCGAAGCTGGTCCACCTGCTCGAACGCCCGTGGTTCCCACAATCCGCCCGCTCGCCGTTTCCGCCGCAACAAACAACGCATGATGGGGGTTGCTCACATACGTGCCGTGGAGATCGTCGAGATCCCAATGCCACGCCGGATTGTAGGAAACCCTCAAATCCTCGGCGAGCACGCGCCAGATAAGAACGTGCGCCCCGGGCAGATCGCTCGGCTCTGCCCGACGAACCACCCACTCGTCAGACTGCCCCGTCATTTCGCTCCCTCTTCACGTGTAAGGCTTGCAAGATCTGCCTGCACTGCAACAAGCTCACGCCGGAGCCCCAGCCGCGTGATAATGTCGAGCGCAGCGACAAGCTCCGCCCGCGCTTGTTGCGTCTTACCGCTCACTCGGTACAGCCGCGCCTGTGCGAGGTGCCATGGCCCTCTCATACGCTGGTCGTCATCCTGCACAATCAACGCTCGTGCCTCCTCTAGCAGTGGCTCGGCAGCGGTGATCTCCCCTCTATCCAGGACAACACTGCTCAAGCCTAGAAGAGCGAACATTTTTCCGCGCTCGTACTCCTCTCGCTGGCCCTCCTCATAGGCTCTCCGGAAAAACGTTTCTGCCTGAGCCCCATCTCCCAACAAATAGTGGCAGCGCCCGAGCACGTAATATCGCCACGGCCGTGTGATGGTCCCCGGAAACTAGCCAGGTCGATGTGATAGAGTCCTCGCTCAGGAGGACAGTGATGAAGGCCAATCAACACACGCCCGAGCAGATCATCAAGATTTTGGAGCAGGCAGAACGGGGCGAGCAGAGTGTCGGTGCGGTCTGCCGTGAGCACGGCATTGGCGAAGCGACCTTCTACCGGTGGCGACGGGCCTTCGGCGGAATGGCGGTCAATGAGGCGCAGCGCCTCAAGGAGTTGGAGAAGGAGAACACCCGGCTCAAGCGGCTGCTGGCCGAGCGTATGCTCGAAGTCGATGCGATGAAGGAGTTGCTGGCAAAAAAAGCCTGAGCATCGTGGAACGGCGCGATGCGGTGCGCTTCCTGGTTACCAAGGGCCTGTCGGTGCTGCGGGCGTGTGTGCTGGTGCAGCTCCAGCGTGCGACGTTCCGCTACCAGGCTCACCCGGCTGCCGATGATGGCGTGGAGGCAGAACTCGAAGCCATCGCCCAGGCGAACCCGCGCTATGGCTACCGCCGAGCCTGGGCACTGCTCCGACGCAAGCGCCCTGTGAACCGCAAGCGAGTTCATCGCCTGTGGAAGCGTGCGAAGTTACAGGTAAAGCGGGTTTCTCGCCCGCGCTCGCAGCGCGAGCGCCCGCCGCCCTTGGCGGCGCTCTACCCGAATCACGTCTGGGCCTACGACTTCTTGCAAGATCAGGATATGCACGGCCGAACCTTCTACATCCTGACGGTGATGGACGAGTTCACCCGTGAGGGGCTGGCCATCGAGGTGGCCGATGCAACCTCGGCCGCGTGGGTGATTGCCGTGCTCAGCGAGCTGGTCGCACTCCATGGCGTTCCTGCCTATCTCCGAAGCGACAACGGTGCCGAGTTCGTCGCCCTGGCGGTACAAGCCTGGCTCGCCCGCCGGCAGATCCGCACGCTCTACATCGACCCTGGCTGCCCCTGGCAGAACGGCAAGGAGGAGCGCTTCAACGGCACGGTACGCGATGAGTGCCTTAACCTGCACTTCTTCGCATCATTCGCAGAGGCGCGGGTGCGGCTAGAGGCATTCCGCAACCACTACAACACTGACCGGCCCCACAGCCGGCTTGACTATAAAACTCCGGTGGCGTTCAAACAGGCTTGGGAAACCGCCCAGGCGAAGCAGCAGGACTCTCTCATTCCTACTTGACTAGATCGCGGGGGGCATGACAGCCGCTGGTGGCGGGGGTAGTCGTATCCCGGCGCCTCATCGGCCTCCACAAGCGCCAGAGCCTCGCGCGTCTCCCCACGCTCCAGGTGATAGATAGCGATGGCACTCCGGTAGAACTCATAGGTTGACCCGGTTAGCTCGGATGTCTGCGCCAGCTCCTGCAAACGCCAGTAGTAGTGGCTGGCCTTCTCGTCATCGCCCTGGATTGCCTTGATCTCCAGCAGGTTACGTAGCGCCGAGACGACTCTTGCGAGGTCGCCACGTGCCTCTGCCGCGCGGAGCTGGTGCTGTCGCACCGTTTCAAGCCGGTCCCACTGTCCGCTGATAGAGTAGAAGCGCCCCAGTATTTCCCCCAGCTGGGTCACAGCTTCGTGGTGCTGATTCGCTACACCCCACTCCAGCGCCGCACTCACACTGGTCGCCTCGGGCCGAAACCCGGAAAGCCAAGTCGCGGCGGCCCAGGGGTTTGCCACCCTCGCTACCACCATGGCCCAGCCGAGCCACCGCTCCC
>DAOLDO010000919.1:0-2865 GCA_035327325.1 Chloroflexaceae bacterium
CCAGGTTGCCGACGAGCTCGGTGCGGTTGACGTTGGTGGCCATCTTCGTTCTCCTTTGTGTGCTGCCGCTGCTGCGGCGTTCCGTTCGGTCCTGGCCCTCGAGAGCCACCTCCCCCGGACGGGCGACAAGGGAACACGCTGACCAGTCTTATTCGGGGCGGGGGTCCCCGAAAGACGGTCAGCCCCTTGCGCTCAGGACGTGGGGTGTGGCAGGCTGCCGAGGACAGGCCGTAGCGGACGTCGTCGCACGCGGGTGTGAAGGAGAACGTTGGCCACTCGTCCGCACGAGCGATCATGCAGCCAGTGGCGCAAGCCAGCCAGGCCCGTGCGCCGGCATCGGCCACAGCGGCCGCGCAGCGCACCATCTCTGGCAGGGCGGGGGGCGGGGAGCACGCACGGTTCCGCCGTCGTCCCGGTGGCGGCCGGCGGCTCGCACCGTGGTTCGCTGGGCCGATGGTGCTGGGTGCTGTCGGGCAGCAGAGCCGTCCACGTACGGGGGCGCGCTCTGGCGGTGGTTGGCGCCGCCCGCGCCTTGCCAGCGATCCGCCAGGCCAACCGGAAACAGGCCCGCTTCTGACGGCCAATCGGGCGTCGCTGGCGAGATGCCACGAGCCCTGCCTCCAGATGCGAGCCTGACGCAACCTCGCCGCTGTCGGCCTCACTGGCCAGTCCGAGGAGCGGTCTTCGCGTCGGTCGACCTGCGCGGCCGCTTAGCGCGCAGCCAGGAACGCCGCAACTTGCCTGGCGAACCAGGCGGGCGCGAGCTCGTGGATGCGGTGATCCTCGACCGGGGCGATGGTCACGCTGACCTCCGAGAGCGACGCCGCCATGCGCTCGGCGTCCTCCCTGGCCTCGGGCTGGTAGATCAGCGCCGTTGGGCAGCGGATTGCTGCCAACGTCGTCGCCGCATCTGGCCGCGGCTCGCCCCAGAGGCTGCGGTCGATCAGCGCGTCCATGTGCGCGAGATCGAGCTGCATCCAGTGGCCGACCTGGCGCCACACCCCCTCGGCCCCGAAGTAATCCTGGCGCGTATGGCCCTCCCCATACGGCCACTGGCCGACCTGCTGCGCCCACGCCTCGCGCGGTTGCCCTGCCAGAGCCGTGAGCCGCTCGCGCCAGGCCACGAACTCGCTGTGGCCCGCTTCGCCGGGGAAGAAGGCGTCCTCCAAGATCAGCCCAGCCACCCGCTCGGGCTGCTCGGCGGCCAGACAGGCCGCGATGAGCCCGCCCAGGGAGTGGCCGCACAGCACCGCCGGCCCGACCACCGCTGCGTCGAGCACGGCCGCCGCGTCCCGCAGATGCTCGCGGAGCGTGTAGGCGCCCGGCGTGCGCGCCGACGCGCCGTGGCCGCGGAGGTCGTAGGCAACCACGGGGAGACTGGTCGGGAGGTTCGCGATGACCGGCTCGTAGCTCGACCACGAGTCGGTGAAGCCGTGGATGAGCACGAGCGACGGTCCCGCTCCCGGACGGCTCACGACGTTCAGGCCGGGGGTGGACGGCCCGGTCAGATACTGGCGCTGCATCGGCCTCCTCCGTGTTGTGTCGGACAGTGCAGGCTGCGGTGACGGTACGCAGGATGGGGGCAAGCAGGCCCACGCGCGGGCCACGCTTGGGAGCTGCTTCCGCGCCGAACTTACTCCACCATCACGCGGCAGCCGCAGCGCAGGTCGATGGTGACGGGAGCAGCGAGGGTGCGCCGCTCGTTGCCGGGCGTGTCGTGATAGACCGTGCCGGTACGCGGGTCGAAGATGAGCACGTCCAGAACCCCGTAGGCCATGTAGAAGGGGGCGCCGTCGGCGCCGAGGTCCTTCTCCTCGTAGCCGAGGCTGAGCACCTCCACCACGGCCGCCGGGATCAGCTCGAGCGCCTCGTCAGTGTCGGGCGGCTCCTCGCAGAAGATCGCCAGGTCGGGGCGCTTGATCGAGCGGTCGGGGTCGCCGAAGCGGATCAGGGTGTCGGCCAGCGCGAAGCAGGCGCAGCCGCCGGCGTGACCGGGGATGGGGCGCAGCGAGCGCTCGATGCGCTGGAGGGCCTTCTGGTGGCGGCTGGCGGGCGAGGCCTCCCACTTCGTGCGGCCGCGGACGTACTCGAGCCGCACCGGCGCCTTTGCGGCGTCGGTCTGCGCGATAATCTCGGCGATATCGATCGTGGTGCTCATCGTCTGGTGCCTCCCTCGGCGGAGCGCCAACCTGTACCTCAGTATAGCATTGTCGTTCTGCGAAGATGTCTGGTTGGTGCTCAGCTGCGCCGAACGCTAAGGAGCGAGATCCGCGTAGAGAGTCCGTAAGTCGATGAGGAGGCCGTCTTGCTCGCGCAGGAGTACGGCGGCGTCGGGGGTGGTGCCCATACGGGCAAAGAGCGCCGGGATGGCTCGCCAGCCCGCGCCGCCCTGGGGGAGCGCCTTCAGCGTGTGGGGCAGCGTGTGCTCCAGGAGCGTGCGCAGCTCCTGCCGGGTAACCGCCGCCCCGCCCCACTTGCACTCGCCGACAAGCACCACGCGCTCGCGCCAGCTCACCGCGACCACGTCGGCCTGCACGCTGCGGTCCCAGTGGCTGCCGATCACCTCCGGTACCCAGCCCAGGGCCCCGCCCAGCCCCTGCCGATGCACCCAGCTGCGCGCCAGCTCCTCCCAGGCGGTCTGGCCGACGAAGGCGCGCAGCCCGGACTGGATCTGCTCCAGCACGCGGTCAGGCTGATAGGCGATCTCGGCCTGGTTCGGGCGCAGGAAACGGAAGTAGAAGCGGTGGAATGGGTCGAGCAGGTGATAGCGCCCCTGCTTTGAGCGGTGCTGGAGATTGGGCGGCACCGTCGCCGGCACGCGCCGCTCGACCAGGCGCAGCTCCTGGAGCACATGGAGGTACTTGG
>DAOLDO010000920.1:0-2859 GCA_035327325.1 Chloroflexaceae bacterium
TACCCGCCGGTGATCTGATTCAAGATAAGGATGTCCGTGCCCTTGAGCGGATCGATCCGCTGGGCGGGGATGACCTCGCCGTCGACGCGGCCGCGCTGAACTTCGGCGGTCAACCTCCCGGCCTGCTGGTGGGTGATGACGACGCGCTCGGCATGAGCGAGCGCCCAGCGCTCGTCGGGCTCCAGCAGCTCGATCACCAGCTCCGGCGTCTCGCCGGGCTGGAGCGCCCGCAGCTGCGGGAAGACCACCGGGGCGTCGCCGGCCTGCCCGAACACCCGCACCTCGCGCGTGCCCGCCACTGCCGGGCTGAACGTCCCGGCCCGCACCCGCTCCGTCCACGCCCGTGCCAGATCGCCGCTCGTTGTCGTGCTCATCACAAACCTCCTACTCGCTCGGATGTTCCAATTACATCGTACACGCAGCCGTGCCAATGACGGTCACAGCGCGTGGAGATGCCGTACGTCGCCGCTCGCAGCGGTGCGCCTATGCGCCTCGCTTGGGGCGTGGTGGCGGCTCGATCAGCGGGTAGCCGCGTCGATCACTGGCGGTGATGCACGCCTCGATGCGAGTGGCGATACCGTCGAAGGCTGGGCTACCCTGGTCGCGTAGCTCGGCGATGAGCGCCCGCAGCTTCTTGACGTTGGCCGACTCGGCACTTGTCGGCTCGACCCAGCGGGTCACTCGGCCGAGCACCTCCAACGGCTCGCCGACGCGAATCAGCAGCGTGCTTAGCTCGTCGCGCCGGGCCTTCTTGCGCGCCTCAAGCGCCTGCTCCGCCGGCTCGATCTCGGCGATCAGCTCCTGTGCGATCGCCAGGGCAGCGTCACGGGCGCTCAGCTCGCCCGCTTCCCAAAGACTGTAGGGCGTTGCGGTCTCGGGCAGGGTCGCGGTATCCGGCTCCATGTTCGGCTCCTTGGACGTACGCTCAGTGCTCAGGCGGCCCAGGCGTAGCTTGTGTCGAAGAGATGGTCGGCCTCCAGCGCGACCCGCCCCTCCTCGCTATCCTCGAGTCGCGCCCAGAAGGTGGCATCCTCGATTTCGGTGCGTGCAGGGAGGGCGGCTCCAGTGCCCTGACGACGCCTGATCAGGCTCTCGTGCAGCGGGCCTGCGGGTAGCTCAGATGCTGCTGGATGAAGCTCACTGCTCGTCGATGCGCTCATCTCGTGTTCCTCCTGGCGGGCGATTGCACTTGCTGTCCCGGCACCGCACGCAGTGCGGTAGCCCCTGTGGGCCTGTGGCTGAAGAGGGCCACTCCACGACACAGTGAGCGGCGCTCCTGGAAGCCCAGGAGCGCCATGCTTGCAAAGAGCGGCTACGGTCGACGGTGCTGGCGCCGCCGGCGCTGCCGCTGCCGCCGGGCCTCGGCCTCCAACAGGATGACGAGCTCGGGGTAGTCGAGGTCGGGCTCGTCCTGCTCGCGGGCGAGCTCCAGAAGGGCGGCGAGGCGGTCGCGCTGAGGGCTGGGGCGCTGCAGCTCGGTGGTCATCACGGGGCTCCTCTCTGATCGGCGGTTCTGCTCGCGCGCAACCAGCCAGGCCAGGGCGGGGTCAAGGCTTGTCGCCGTGCAACGGCGATTCACATTGACGCCGAACGCCGGCTGGTAGCGTGGCGCTGAACCGGCCGAGCAGGAGCCTTGATGACCGCTGCTGGGCCCGTGCCCGCGACGCCACGCCTGCTCCTCGATCGCTGCGTGCAGGCAGCCCACATGCCCCTGCTCGTCGGGTTGGGGCGAGCACAAGGGGAAGCGCCTGCGAAGCCGGCGCAGGCCACAGTGGAGGTTCGCCGAGTCTCGCCGACGCACTACGCTGCCGCAGGTGCGGCCCAACGTGCCGATGCCGGCGCTCACGCGCACGGCCAACTCCCATGCTCTTGGAGCAGCCGTACTACGCCGTTGCGGGCGGGATATGTTCGAACACGCGGAACTGGTGGCTGAGCGCGACCCGACGCATCTGGGCCGACCCGCTGCTCTTACCGTCCCAGATCAGGATGAGGCCGACACCACACTGTAGCTCCCGCGCCGCGTCCAGGGCTCGACGTGCCATCACGAGGTTGCGCTGCATCCCGGCAGCCGCGTTGTATGCCCCCCTGGCATTGGATCGGATGACGGCTCCAGGAACCGTGATGTCGGTCCAGTCGGCGCGCACCACCTCCACGGGGATCGCCTGCTCGTGGGCGAAGCGCTCGGCTAAGCTGTCAATGCCGCGCGCCCCACCGCTCACGATCTTCAGGATGTGCTGCCGCCAGCCTGACGCCTGGACGGCAGTTCGCACGAGGGCGAGGTTGGTGAAGGCGCGGCTGCCTGCGATAATGACGATCATGGTTGTCTCCTGTGTATCCGTGCCGCTGCTGCGGCGTTCCGGTCGACCTTGGCTCGTGAGCGCCACGCCTCCAGGCCTGGCGCCAAGGAGGAAGGCCAACCAGTCTTCCTCGGGGCGGAGGCTCCGAAAGACGGTTTGGCCCCTTGCGCTGAGGCCAATGAGGCGTGGCACGCTGCCAAGGGCAGACCCGCGCGGGACGCCGCTCTACGCACAGCGGGGAGTGATCGCGCACCAGGTCACCCCATGAACGGCCCATGACGTGACGCCATGAGTCGTTCATTTACGCACGCTGGCCAGCCTACGCGGAGCGCTGACGACGAGGCCGCGGTACCGCATCGCGGTACACCGCACGCAGGCCCTTGCGAGCCTTGAGCACCTGCTCGGTGGTGAGCCAATCCTGATCGGCCTGGTGGGCGACGCCAGGCCGGGGAGTGTGGAGCGCCGCGGCGACCTCGGCCTGGTCGGCGTCGAGCTCCTGCCGGTGGCTGCGCTCGCGCCCATACTCGGCGGCGAGCCACTGCTGAGCCTGCCGCTCGCGGTT
>DAOLDO010000921.1:0-2857 GCA_035327325.1 Chloroflexaceae bacterium
CCCCCGACGACCCGTTTCCCTACCTCGCCGCGATCCTGCTGCTTGAGCGACGAACCGCCCTCGCGCGCAGCGAGGCCAGCGTGGTTGTGCTGGATTACCTGGGGTTCACAACGGACGAGATCTCCGAGCAGCTGAATATCTCGACCGAGACCGTCCGCACCTACTGGAAGCGTATCTACCGCAAGACGAACTTTCACCGCCGCAAAGAGCTCCGCTGCTGGCTTGAAACTATGCTTCGACAGGCATTTGGGGGCGCGGAAGCTGCGTAAGGCACACCTCGTCCATGCCTTGCACAGGAATACTCGGCATTGTCCCCATAACCGTCCCCAACCACGTCCCTAAAGTGTCCGCTCAACTGTCCCCTTCCGCTTTCGCATGCACACCCCTACAGTGTGAAACAGGTGTCTAAGCACCTGTTTCACACGTGGGGCTTGTTATGCGATGGTCCAAGCGGTATTTCTCTCTCCAGATAAGCCTCATTATCGTGGCTTGTCACCTTCTGGCGGGATGTGGGACCGTCGTATCGTATGCGAATGTGCAGCGCACGGCGGAGGCCGGCGGCTGCTGGCCGAACCGGCCCGCCTACCCCACGCCGGCTCCGGTGACCATCACGCCCGCCATTCCACCGACGCCGTCCCCCCAGGGCTTTGTGTGGCCGACCGGCGTCCCCTTGCCGACTCGCCTCCCTACAACGACGCCCTTCCCGCGCTGCCCGGCGGGTCCGGGCGAGACGCTCGCGCCCTGGCCGACGCCGCTGCCGGCGCAGCCGCCCTACCCGACAATGGTCGACACCCGCGCCGGCGGCGGGAGCGGCCAGAAGACCACGCTCCAGCTTCCCGAAGTCGTGTTGACGACGGATATCGCGGTTCACCCGACCGAGGGCTGGGCCGCGGTGGCGGCCGCGGTCTGGTCGGGCAACGACAACCCCGAGCGGGCCTATGTGAGCGTGCTCAACCCCAACACGCGCACCTGGACGCCGGCCCACCAGGTCGATATTGGCCTCTCGTCGCTTGGGCGCTACACGCGCACGGTGCAGGTGGCGATCACCGGCGACGGCGTCGTCCACGCCGTGTGGGGCATGAGCGACCCGGACTTTTCCGATAACGACCCGCCCGCCGGGGTCTGGGCGGCTGAGAGCCGCGACTACGGCATGAGCTGGTCGGCACCCCAGCGCATCGGCGACGACTGCCGC
This sequence comes from Chloroflexaceae bacterium, assembly GCA_035327325.1. Lineage (GTDB taxonomy): Bacteria > Chloroflexota > Chloroflexia > Chloroflexales > Chloroflexaceae > CAIWXH01. The sequence goes on from DAOLDO010000921.1 coordinate 1,193, forward strand.
AAGGTCAACGACGTCGCGGCGACCCTCGATGGGTGGCTGGTGGTCGGCCTGGTCTGCAACGACGGATTCAGCCGGGTAGAGGCCGCCATTGCTACGCGTAGCCCGGCCGGCGACTGGTCGCTGGAGCGGCTGCCCGGTGCGGTCTGGTACTTCAGCGACGGCGCGGTCGCTATTGCCGAGGAAGGCGCTGCGCAGCGTGCTACTGTCGCCTTCCTGTCGGGGCCGAACGGCCAGGTCGTGCCGCCGCCACGCGTGCTGCTCTTCTCCACCGTACTGGGCAGCGGCGAGCCCTGGCAGCTGGCGACGCGCGATATCGATGTGCCCGGAGCCGAGGAGGGCGGGCGCGCCTGGCACGCCCGCGCCGTCGTCTACCGGCCGCCGGGGGCGACCAGTGACTCGGTCACGCTGATGTTCTCCGACGCGAGCCGCTGGAACGGCTACGCGCTGACCTCGCAGGACGCCGGGCAGAGCTGGCTCGCCCCCGAACTGGTCGTCGCCCCCCAGGCCGGCGGCGAGCAGATCGCCTTCGCCGCACCCGCCTACGACGCGACCAGCAATCGGCTCGCCTCGATCTACACCTGCTGCTCAATGGGCGGCTGGAACAACGTGGTACCGGGCACCCACTACCTGCGCTGGTCGACGCCGGGCAGCGGCGCGTGGGCCGACCCCACACCGGGTGAGCGGGTGCCGCTGATTACCGGCGCGCGGGCGACCGGCGAGACGGTGACGGCGCAGGCTCGCAACGCCCGCACGACCTGGGTGGCCTGGATCGAGGGCGGCAAGGCGGTCGAGGTGCGGTCGTTCGACCTCACCACCGTGCTGCCGCGGCCGTAGGAGGCACGCTATGCAGAAGCCATACCTCATCCTCGGTCTCCCCCTCCTCGCTCTATTCGTTCTGGCATGCGGTGCCGCCGGAGTCCTTGAGACAAGCGGCGCCCCGCGCTGGGCCTGCCCGAGCCCGACCCCACGACCCTGGGGCACGGCCGGGCCGGTGAAGGAGATCATCACCCACACCCGGCCGATCACAGAGGGCGGCGACTGGGAAGAGTATGTCTTCTGGGAGCAGTGGGAGCAGGAGTACCCCGACGCGGGCGGCCCGCCCTTCCCCTCGCCGACGCCCTACGCCCGCGTCGGGGCAAACTACACGCTCGGTCAGCGGGTCGAGGTCGGGCCGCTCCACGTCACCGTCGGCGCTACGGCCGGGCCGGTGGTGGTGGGCCGTATCGGCATTCCCGACGGCACCCGGCAGCTGTACTTCATCGAGATCACCTGGGTCAACCGGGCGACCACGGCCATCCCGATCAACTACACCGACCGGGTGCGGCTGCGCGCGGTCAAGACGCCCGGCGGCGCGGTCGTATCAGACTCGACCTGGGCCTACTCGCAGACCGCGCGCGAGATCGCCGGCGGGGCCGAGTTGCCCACGGAGATTCAGCCCGGCACCAGCACGGTGCGCGTGCCGCTGCTCGCCCCGGTCGGCGAGCCCGAAACCGTCGACGTGATCTTCATTGGCAACCCGGCCGCCCAGTACAGCTTCCCCACCGCGACCACTGACCCGGCCGTCACGGTCGTGCCTGGCACCCCAACCGTGGTGCCCTCGCCCACGCCGGCCGGCAACGTCGCGCTGCAGGACCTCGACCCGCAGTTCATCACGGTGCAGTGGAC
>DAOLDO010000922.1:0-2847 GCA_035327325.1 Chloroflexaceae bacterium
GCTCAGGTAGATCCGCACCAGCTCGCCGACCTTGAGCGGGATGGGGTGCTTGGTGTAGTGGAAGCCCACCGTGTTGACGGCGTAGATCTCGTTCTCGCCGTCGAAGTTGGTATCAAACGCGTTCATCACCATCACCAGCTCGCGCGCCGGGGGGCGCGGCGTCTTCGGGTCGATGATAAACGTCCCGTAGAGACCCTTGTGGATGTGGCGCATAAAGGGCGGGACGTGGCAGTGGTAGACGTGCAGGCCGAAGGGCGCAGCGTCGAACTCGTAGACCGTCTGCTCACCGGGCGCCACCGGCGTCACCCCATCCATCTCGGCGGCGTGGAAGCCGTGGAAGTGGATCGAGTGAGGGTGGGTCGAGCCGTTCGTGAAGGCGACCCGCACCCGGTCGCCCTCGGTGGCACGGATGGTCGGGCCGGGCACACGGCCGTTGTAGGTCCAGGCGGGGAAGCTAATGCCAGGCGCCACCTGGATGAGCTTGTCGGCGGCGTAGATCTGGTACGCGCGCAGGGTCTGGCCGCTGGGCAACGTGCTGACCTGGCCGTAGTCGAAGTCGGTGAGCATGGCCGTGGGGTCGAAGCCGTTGACGGCGGGGTCGACGTCGCCGACCAGGATGTTGCCAAGCGCGTGGGCCATGCCGGCGCTGTGATCCATCCCTGGCATTGCGGCGGGGTCGGCGGACCGGGCTGCGGCCTGTGGGCGCGCGACTGATGCGCATCCGGCTAGCACGAGCGTGCTGAGGCTACCGGCGCCGCCGAGTAGTCCTCGGCGAGTTAGGACAGTGCGATCTGCCATCTGCGCTTCCTTACTGCTCAAGAAAGACGATCAGTTGGGCGAGCCGGTGATCAAGTAGGTGCGTTGCACCCACAACATAAAGCTGCACGAAGCCATCGAACGTCGCACCTGCTGTGATCCGGCCTCGAATATTTCTTGGGAACCGAAACATTAATTTAGGTAACCCTAAATTACCACGTAGGGAGTGAGGATGTCAAGTGGCAGAGGAGGGAAAACGCCTCTGCCATGAAAGGCTGCAGTATTACGCGTGATATCCGGGCGTACCTGATTCAGGTACAAGAAACCACTGAGCGCGCGCAGCTGGGAAGTTGCTTTGTCCAATGGGTGCGCAACGTGGCTGAGCTACGGCGTCTCGCCGCGCAGCAGGGCGGCAATCTGCTCGCGCAGCTGCGCCTCGTCCACCTCGCCGACCTTGGTGACGACGATCTTGCCGTCGCGGTCGATCAGGTAGCTCGTCGGCAGCAGACGCGCACCAAGCGACGTCCCCACGCTGCCGTCCATATCCAATAGCAGTGGGAAGCTCACCCCCTGCTCAACGGCAAACTTCGCCACAGCCTCGCGCTTATCCTGGTAGGTTGTGTTCACCCCCAGAATCACAAAGCCCTGGCCCTTGAACTCCTCATACACAGCGTTGAGCCGCGGCGTCTCGCGTACGCAGGGCGGGCACCAGGTGGCCCAGATGTTCACCAGCACCACCTGGCCTTTGTAGTCGCTGAGCGACACCTGTTTCCCGTCGATCGCCTCCAGGGTGAAGGGCGGCGCCGGCTTAGCGGTGAGGGCAGCCGTCTCACCGCCCTCGGGCACGGCAGTGCGCTCCGGCTGCGCCAGATCGCGCAGCAGCGGCACCAGGGCTGCCAGCAGCGCCAGGGCGAGCATGGCGACCAGCAGCTCGCGGTCGCGCCGGCGCTCCTGCTCCGGCTCCAACCGCAGCGGCATGGTCAGCGCCGGGCGCAGGCTGCGGTAGGCCAGCTCCAGCTCCGCCTGCCGTTGGGTGGCCAGGGCCGCCAGCTCAGGATCGATGGCGGCGACACGCGCCGGATCGTAGGCGGCGCGTCGCTCCTGGTAGGCGCGCTCCAGATCGGACCGCGTTGCGTCGGAGCCGAGGCCAAGGGTTTCGTATGCGGTCGCCATCAGCGCACCTCCCCTTCCAGCGCGCTCGCCTGCACTACGCCCGGCTGAAGCACCGGTTCCGTCCGCTGCGGTTGCCGCTGCACCGGAACGCCGGGCAGCACGTCGGCCGGGCGCGCCTCGCGCCAGCGGCGTAGTAGGGCGAGCAGGCCGCCAAACAGCCCGATGATGATTCCGGCCCAGACCAGACGGATGCCCGGCTCGACGCTGATCTCCACAAACACCCGCGCCTTAAGATCGTTCGGATCCACCTGGCTCAGGTCGATCCCGCCGAGCTGCAGCTGCACCGCCCGGCTCGCCGGGTCGAGCCCCTGCATCGCCAGCGTCGCGCCGCCGGGGATCGGCATCGGCTCACCGACCATGGTGCCCTTAGGCCCCACCCGGTAGACCGGCCGTACGGTTGTCGTCGTGCCGTCGGGGGCAGTGACATCTACCACAGCGAACACCTCGGCCGGTGCCTCGCCGCGCATCATCGCCTCGCGGTTCGGGATGTCGAACTGCTTGAAGGTGAGCGTGTAGCCCAGCAGCTCCCGCGGCTGCTCAGGCTCCAGCTGCACAAGGCCGGGGGCGGCTTGCGGCGCCGGCAGGTACTGCGAGGGCGCCACGTAGAGGTCGGCCCACCAGCCCGGCTGAATGTCGGGGTGGGTGACGAGCTGGCTGGTCTTGTCGTAGACGTAGTAGGGCGGTTCGGCCACCCAGACGCTGCCGTCTTCGGGGCGCATCACCTCGATCTGGAGGGCGGTGCGCTCCAACTCATCGCCGGGCGGCTGCACGATCCCGGTGAAAATGAGCTGCCGCCCGAAGACCGCCTGCGGCTCGCCCTCGATCAGCTGGAGGGCGGCGGTCTGCTTGTAGACCACGGTGCCGATGGCGACGACGAGGAACAGGGTCACCCCGACCTCGCCCGCGCCGCCGCCCAGC
>DAOLDO010000923.1:0-2838 GCA_035327325.1 Chloroflexaceae bacterium
GCCTACTCGCAGGGGATGCGCCAGCGCCTGGCGATCGCGGCGGCCCTGCTGCTCGACCCCGAGCTGATCATCCTCGACGAGCCGACCAACGGTCTCGACCCGGCGGGCACCGCCGAGATCCGCGCCTTGATCCGCGGGCTGGCCGCCGGCGGGCGCACGATCTTCCTCTGCAGCCACCAGCTCCACGAGGTCGAGCAGGTCTGCGGGCGAGTGGCCATCCTCAAGGCCGGCCGCCTGGTGGCGGAGGGCCGCGTGGCCGAGCTGCTGCGCCGCGGCCAGGGCCTGCGCGTGCGGGTCGAGGGCGACCCCGAACGGGCCGCCGCCCTGATCGCCGCCCTCCCCTGGGTGCGCGGGGTGGCGCGCGACGGCGACGCCCTGCTGGTGGACGCGCCCGCCGGGCGCGCCGCCGAGCTGAATACCCACCTGGCCCGCGAGGGCGTCCCGGTGGCCGAGCTGGGCGCCCATGGCGGCTCACTCGAGGCGTACTTCCTCGAGGTCACGGCGGAGCAGAGGTAGGCTATGCTCGCGACCCTCGGCAACCTGTTCGCCGCAGAGTGGCTGAAGCTGCGCCGCTGGCCCGTGGCCTGGGCCCTGCTCGGCGCCTTCCTGGCTCTGCTGCTGCTCTCGCAGGGCCTGTGGGCCCTGGTCGCGGCCCTGCACCGCGGCGCGATCGGCGGCGTGGCGATCGAAGCCCTCCGCGCCGAGCAGCTCGCCCAGATCGAGCGGCAGCTCAGCCTCCCCGGGGCCTTCGGCGCCGTGCTCGGCCAGGTGAACGGCGTGGGCGGCATCCTCGCCATCTTCCTCGCCGCGGGCTCCCTCGGCGGCGACTACGGCTGGGGCACCCTGCGCACGCTGCTCGCCCGCTCGCCGCGCCGCGGCGCCTTCCTGCTGGCCAAGCTCCTGGCCCTGCTCCTGGCCCTGCTCCTCGCCACCCTGATCGCCCTGGCCCTCGGCGCCCTGGTCGCCCTCGCGACGAGCGGCTGGCTCGGGCTGGCGGGGCAGCTCAGGGGACAGGACCTGCTGCTGCTGCCCGTCGCCGTCGGGCGGGCCCTCTTCGTGATCCTGCCCTACCTCCTGGCGACCCTGGCCTGCGCGGCCTGGGGCCGCTCGGTGCTGGCGGGGGTGGGCGGCGGCCTGATCTTCCTGGCCCTCGACGTCGGCGCCGGCTCCCTGGGCGCCCTGGGCATGGTGAACGACCTGGCCCTGCTCGCGGTGAACCTGCTGCTCCAGCCCAACATCAACGCCCTGGTGGTGCAGAACAGCCGCCTCTTCGGGCTCGACCAGTCGGCCCTGGCGGGCGCCCTCGACCTGGCCCTGCTCCCCTCGCCGGCCCAGGCCACCCTGGTGGTGGCGGCCTACTGCGCCCTGTTCGGCTACGCCGCCTGGCGCTCGCTGGCGCGGCGGGATGTGGGGGGGGCGGGGTGATGGACACGCTCGGCGCGTGTCAGATCAGGATCAGCGCCTCCTGCCGCCCGTCGAGCCAGCGCATGGCCCCGCCCACGAGGGCCGCGTCCTCCTCGAGGGCGATGCGCACCTCCTGGTCGCCCCACTCGGGCACGGCCTGGCGCACGTTGAGCTCGATCGAGTAGACGGTGCCGTCGTAGAGCGGGTAGTCGCCGCCGCCTGGCACGCCCCCCTGGCGGTCCCACAGCCCGATCGTCGGGCCGGCGGCGTGGCCGTGGTAGCCCAGGGGGTGGGTGTAGATGCTCGGCTGGAGGCCCTCGGCGAGGGCGCGCTCGCGGGCCGCCAGCAGCACCGCGTTGCCCGTGCGGCCCGGCCGCATCTCCCCCAGCAGGATGTCCTGGAGCCGGTTGCCCGCGGCCAGGGCCGCCCTGAGCCCCGCCGGCGCATCGGCCTCGCCCTCGCGCAGCACGTAGGCGTGCTGCTGGTGGTCGGTGCAGAGCCCCAGGTAGCTGAAGCCCACGTCCACCCAGAGCAGGTCGCCCGGCTCGATCGCCGTCCGCGGCGTGCCCAGGCCAGGCGCCGCCTCGAACGAGAGGCCCGGGGCCTGGATCTCGACGTTGGGCTGGAACCAGGCCCGCAGCCCGTGGTCGTGCATGGCCTGGCGCAGCCACCACTCCACCTCGCCGACCGTGGTCCGGCCCGGGGCGATAACCTCGCGCGAGAAGGCGCGGGCGATTAGCCGGTGGCCCATGGCGACGATGCCGCCGTAGGCGGCCAGCTCCTCCTCCGTGCGCCGCTCCAGCCAGCCCACGGCCAGGTCCTCGGCGCCGACCAGGCGCACCGACAGCTCGGGGCCAAGGGCCGCCACCAGGCGCTCGTGCTCGTGGTGGCTCAGGCCGTCGGCGAAGGCGAAGGTGGCCGAGACATTGACCCCGATGCGCGCCGGGTCGCGCTCGGCCACCACCCGGCGCAGGCAGGCGTCCTGCGGCTCGGCGTCGGGGTCCCACACGCTGGTGTAGAGGCCGGCGTCCTGCGGACCGACGCCGCCGTAGCCGTAGCGCCCGATCGTCAGGCGCTCGACCAAGCCGTCGCCCCGGCGGGCGAAGACCAGGATGGTGCGGCGCCGCGCCGACATCTCCGGCTCGGGGATGAGCGTCATGAGCACCGGGTCCTCGTTGTACTCGCGGGCGACGACGAGCCACATGTCGAGGCCGGCGCGCGCCATCAGCTCGGGCAGCACAGTCTCGAGGCGCCGGCGCAGCCATGCGTTGCGCAGGGCGGCCTGCTCGGACAGGGGGAGGATCGGGCCAAGGGGGCTTGTCATCGTTGGCTCCTCGTTATGCTGTGCAATGTAGGGTCGGGCCCTACCACCCATTTCTCTGCGAGAGGGCCGCCGCCGGCCCTCTCGCGCTCTCCCGCGCGGGGGCTTCGCCC
>DAOLDO010000924.1:0-2833 GCA_035327325.1 Chloroflexaceae bacterium
CGCGGCGAATTTCGCCGGGAAAGCCATCGACCGCTACCAGGATCTGCTGGCGAAGCGCTACGCGTCGCTGGAGTCGGGACCGCTCGGGGATCGGGGTCCGGTCCCGCTGCACCCGAATGCCCAAATGCTGATTACCGAAGTCGCGCGCGGATCGTTCGGTTTCATGCTGGAAGAAGCGTCGGAACCCACATCGCTGGTGGATACGCTGCGTATTCCAGCCCCATTCGGCCATTGATTCCGACGGCATTCGGCCACTGATTCCGACGGCATTCGGCCGCTGATTCCAATGACATTCGGCCGCTGATTCCAGCGGCATTCGGCCACCCCCACGGGCCGAGGCGACGCGGGATAACATCCACGATGATGGAACCCTTCTCCACCATGACGAGGGTTCGAAATGGAGCGTTTATCCATGCGGAAAATTCGCGAAGTCCTCCGGCTGACCTGGGAAGCCGGGTTGACCGCCCGGCAAATTGCCGGGAGCCTGCAACTGGCGCGCAGCACCGTCGGCGCCTGTCTGCGCCGCTTTCACGAATCGGGGTTGTCCTGGCCGCTGCCGGCCGAGCTCGGCGATGCGGACTTGGAACGGCGGCTGTTTCCGCCGCCGGTGCGGTCGCCGGGCCGGAGCCGGCCGCTGCCGGATTGGGCGGTGGTCCATCAGGAACTGAAGCGCAAGGGGGTCACGCTGGCGCTGCTCTGGCAAGAGTACAAGCTCGCCCATCCGGACGGGTTCCAGTACAGCCGGTTCTGCGAGCAGTACCGGGCTTGGGCCGGGGCCCTGGACGGGGTCATGCGCCAGACCCATCGGTTCGGCGAGAAACTGTTTGTCGACTACGCCGGCCAGACCGCCGCGGTGATCGATCGGAGCACCGGCGAGATTCGCCCGGCCCACGTCTTTATCGCCGTGCTGGGCGCCTCGAACTACACCTACGCCGAGGCGACCTGGACCCAGCAGTGGTCGGACTGGATCGGCGCGCACGTGCGGGCGTTCGCCTTTTTCGGGGGGGTCAGCGCGGTCCTCGTCCCCGATAACCTGAAAAGCGGGGTGACCCGCGCCCATCGCTACGAGCCGGACCTCAACCCCACGTACGCCGAGTTGGCCGCCCATTACGGCGTGGCGGTCCTCCCGGCTCGCGTCCAAAAACCCCGCGACAAGGCGAAGGTCGAAGTCGGGGTCCAGGTGGTCGAACGCTGGATTTTGGCGGCCTTGCGCCACCGACAGTGCTTCTCGCTGGCCGAACTCAACCAGGCGATTCGGGACCTGCTGGGGCGGCTCAACCAGCGGCCGTTCCAAAAGCAGCCCGGCTCGCGGCAGTCGCTGTTCGAAACCCGGGAGCGACCGGCCTTGCGGCCCTTGCCCGCCATGCCCTACACGTTCGCCGAATGGAAAAAAGCCCGCGTCCACATCGACTATCACGTCGAGATCGACGGGCATGACTACTCCGTGCCCTATCGGCTGGTGAAAACCGAACTGGACGTGCGTTTCACCGCCCGCACGGTGGAATGCTTCCACCAAGGTCAGCGGGTGGCCAGGCCCGCTCGCCGCACCGGGGCCAGCATACCCCTGTCCCCGAACACATGCCCCGCGCCCATCGCGAACACGCCGAGTGGACCCCCCAACGGTTGTTGCGCTGGGCCGAGCAGATCGGACCGGCGACGGCGGGCGTCATCCAGACCTTGTTCGAACGCCGGGCCTATCCCCAACACGCCTTTCGCGCCGCCCTGGGCATCCTGCGCCTGGCCAAGGGCTTTGGCGCCGAGCGGCTGGAAGCCGCCAGCCAGCGCGCCCTGCGCTTGGGCGCCTGCAGCTATAAGAGCCTGCACTCCATCCTGAAACAGGGCCTCGATCAACAACCGCTGCCGGAACCCTCGACCCCGGCACCGGCCATCGATCACGACAACCTGCGCGGCCCGACCTACTACCACTGACCTACCCGGAGCTTCCCCATGTTGACCCATCCCACCTTGGATAAACTCCGGACCTTGCCCCTGTCCGGCATGCTCAAGGCCCTCCTCGAACAGCAGCAGCTCCCCGAGATCGACGCCTTCGGCTTCGAGGAACGTCTCGGCCTGCTCGCCGACCGGGAGCTGACCGAACGCGAGCAGCGCCGCCTGCTGGCCCGCCTGCGCCAGGCCCGCCTGCGCCAGGCCGCCTGCCTGGAAGATCTCGACTACCGCACCCCGCGCGGTCTGGACCAGGCCCTGATCCAGCACCTGGCCACCGGCCAATGGCTGCGCGATCATCTGAACTGTTTGATCGTCGGTCCGACCGGGGTCGGCAAAACGTGGATCGGCTGCGCCCTGGCCCAGGCCGCCTGTCGCCTCGGCTTCACCGTCGCCTACCACCGCCTGCCGCGGCTCCTGGAGGACCTCGCCCTGGCGCACGGCGACGGCCGTTTCCCCAAGCAGCTCGCCGCCCTCGCCAAAACCGACCTCCTCGTCCTCGATGACTGGGGCCTGGCTCCACTCACCGCCGACCAGCGGCGCGACCTCCTGGAACTCCTCGACGACCGCCACGCCCGGCGCTCCACCCTGGTGACCAGCCAACTCCCCGTGGACCACTGGCATGCCTATCTGGGCGATCCCACGCTGGCCGACGCCATCCTCGATCGGCTCGTCCATAACGCCTATCGTCTGCACTTGAAAGGAGAATCCCTCCGGAAAACTCGAACTCCCTTGACGGCCACCCCCGTCAGCCAGTAACAATTCTCCTCCCACGTCGCCGTGCGCCGTCGGTCCGGCCGAATTGCCCGGAACCGGCGGCCGAATCCCCACTGGAACGGGTGGCCGAATCCCCGCTGGAACGGATGGCTGAATGGACTGGAATACGCAC
>DAOLDO010000925.1:0-2833 GCA_035327325.1 Chloroflexaceae bacterium
CCAGGCCACGCGCAGCCCCGGCGCGCGCCGCTGGAGCTCGGGCATGACCCCGGCGCGCACCAGCGACGACTTGCCGCTGCCGCTGGGGCCGATCACGGCCAGGCAGCGGTTCTGCGCGAGCCAGCCGGCCAGGTCGCGCACGATGGCCTCGCGGCCGAAGAAGAAGACCTGGTCGTCCTCGCGGAAGGGCGCCAGGCCGGGGAAGGGGCAGCGCGGATCGTAGGGCGGCAGCTCGGCGCCGCGGGCCAGGGCGGCGAAGCTGCGCTCGGTGGACTCCATGCAGATCTGCTCGACGCGGGCGCGGGCGGCGGCGACGGCGGCCTGCTCCTCGGGGCCGCCCGCGCCAGGCGGGCGCCGCAGCAGCTCCGCGGCCTCGGCGATCTCGCCGACGAGGATGGGGGCCCGCTCGGCCAGGCAGGCGGCCAGCCGGTCGAGTCCGGCCAGCAGCTCGCGCTGGCTGAGCGGGCTGTCCACCAGCTCGTCGAAGAGGCGCCGCCCGCCGAGGCGGGTGAAGAGGGCGGGCACGCTGATGTCGGGGCGGTCGGCCAGGCCGGCGGTGGCCTCGACCAGGGCCCGGTCGGGCTCGCCGTGCTCGGGCGCCAGCAGGCGCTGGTAGAAGCTCGCCGCGAGGTCGTTGGCCGTCGCGACCGAGACTCGGTCCGACATCGCCACCACGGCGGGCAGGCCCAGCTCGCGCACGAGGCGGTGGGCGAGGCCGCCCATGGCGCCGGCGGCGGCGGGGATGGCGGTCTCGCAACTGGCCAGGAAGGCCAGGTGGGGGAGGCCGCCGGCCCCCTGCAGGCTCGCCAGGCGCTCGACCAGGCGCGTCGCGGTGATCGGGTCAACCTCGCGCGGGTCGTCGCCCCTGGCCAGGTAGATCACGCTTTCGCCGTCGGGCAGGGCGCGGCCGTGGCAGACGACGTGGAGCAGCGTGAACGGGGCGGCGGTGAGGCGCCGGCTCAGCTCGTCGAGGGTCGGCGGCCCGGCGGCGTCCGGCAGGCCGCTGAGCACGCAGGTCTCTACCGGGCCGAGGGCGGAGCGCACGCCGGCCAGGGCGGCCGCCTCGTCGAAGTGGCCGAGGCCGAAGCTGCTCAGCCCGGGCGGGCTGGCGCCGACGAGCAGAGCCCGCAGGTCGGCGCGGCCGACCGGGGGGAAGCGGCGGTCGGTCAGGCTGGGCAGGTAGTGAGAGAAGGGGGCGCGCTGGAGGGTGGCGAGGGGACGCCACTGGCCGTCAACCATGGCGCAGAGCCGCTCCCAGCGCAGCCCGACCAGCTCGGCGGCGTCCACGAAGAGCAGGGTGCGCAGCGGGGCGGCCCTGGCCGCGCTAAGGGCCTCGGTGAAGGCGTCGCGCAAGGTGTGCTGGAAGATCGCCTGGCCGAGGGCGGTGCCGTAGCCGAGGGGGTCGGCACTGAGGGCACGCAGCTGCTCCTGGTCGATCTGGGCGCCGGACTCGGCGCGCACGGGCAGGAGGGCCCCGTCGGCGGTGTACTCGGCCACGACCGCCCACACGGCCCCCTCGCCGCGCCGCACGGTGATCTCGAAGGTCGGCATAGGCCCCCCGCGCGCCAGATAGCACAAGGCTCTGGGGAGATAAGGGCGCCCCGGCGCGGGCGCCTTGCAGCTGCGCCCCGACCGCGAGCCAGATCGCGTGAGCTATCAAGCCTGGTACAGCAGGCAGTATAGCGCGCCGGCGGGGATCTGGCGACGGTCGGCCGGGGCGCGGGCCGCTACTCGTGGGCCGCGGCGTACTCCTCGACGCGCAGCGAGATGGTCTTCGAGGCGCCGTCGTCGCCCATCGTGACGCCGTAGAGCGTGTCGGCGGCCTCGATCGTCCCGCGATTATGGGTGATCAGGATAAACTGGGTCTGCTCGGTCAGGAAGCCCAGGGCCTCGCGGAAGCGGCCGACATTCGACTCGTCCAGGGCGGCGTCGGTCTCGTCGAGGATGCAGAACGGGCTGGGGTTGACCCTGAGGATGGCGAAGAGCAGGGCCGCCGCTGTGAGGGTGCGCTCGCCGCCCGAGAGCAGCGAGATGCTCTGCTGCTTCTTGCCTGGCGGACGGGCGATGATCTCGACGCCGAGGGCCTTGCCGCCGGCGGGCTCGCCCTCTTCGCCTTCGCCGGGCGCGACCCCGTTGGACTGGGGGCCGCCGGTGAGCACGAGTTTCGCCGAGCCGCCGCCGAAGAGGCGGGTGAAGCTCTGCTCGAACTCGGCGGCCACGGCGTTGAAGGTGGCGGTGAAGCGGCTGTTCATGGCCTGGTCGAGCTCGCCAATCAGCTCCATCAGGGTCGCGCCGGCCTCGCGCAGGTCCTCGAGCTGCGAGCTGAGGAAGCGCTGGCGCTCGGCCGTCTCCTCGTACTCCTCGAGGGCCAGGGGGTTGACGACGCCGAGGCGCAGGATCCTGGTCTTGAGGGCGTCGATCGCCTGCTGGAGCGGCGGCTCGCCGGGCGGCTCGGGCTCGCCCTCGGGCGCGGCCTTGGCCGCGGCGACGACGTCAACGCCATCTGCGGCGGCGCGCTCGAAGAGGGCCTCCTGGCGGTCCTCGGCGCGCTGAGCCTCGAGGGCGGCGCGGCCCTGGGCGGCCTCGCCCTCGAGCAGGGCGGCGGTGGCCCGCTCCTCGGCGGCCTCGAGCTCGACCAGGCGGGCCTCCTCGCCGCGCAGGGCGGCCTCGGCGGGGTCAATGCGGGCCCGCAGGGCGTCGATCTCGGCCAGGAGGGCGTTGTTGAGGGCCTCGGCGCGGTCGTGCTCGGCGGCCAGGGCCTCGCGCTCGGCGGCGAGGGCGGCGAGGGCGGCGTCTATCTCGCCCTCCTGGCGGGCGATCAGGCCGAGGCTCT
>DAOLDO010000926.1:0-2833 GCA_035327325.1 Chloroflexaceae bacterium
GAGCGACCACGGGGGGTCGGTCACGCGCTGGATCTGGGCCAGGCGCAGCGCCCCGAAGCGCGACGGGCCCGCCGTGAGCGTGGCGTAGTGCTTGCTGCCGCGCTGGTTCGTCAGCATCACGGGGATGCCGCGGCCGATGAGCTCGACCAGCAGCGCCGTTGACATCTGCACGCCGCGGCCCATCAGCACCACCTGGTCAATCTTGTTGAGCGGGATTGTCTCGAGGGTCTTGCCGTCCTTGGTGATCAGCACCTGCTCGTCGCGCTTGCGCACATTGGCGCCCTGCTCCTGGACATAGAGCGTTGCCATTGGGCTTCCCCCTGGCCGGCGGCGCCTCGCACCCGGGCGCCGCCGGCGGCCATCACTTCTTGCCCTGCACGCGCCGGCGCATATCCGCGGCTCCGCGCCGCACCCGCTCCGCGCCCTGGCGGACATTGGCCCCCGCCCGGCGCGACACCTCGCGCAGGGCCCGCTCGGCCTCCTCGAAGCTCGCCAGCCCCTCGCCGAGGCGCGGCCCGCCCGAGCGGGGGGCCAGGGCCTGGCCGAGGAACTCCAGCCCGTCGGCGTAGGCCACGACCCGCGTCTTCGCCTCGTTGAGCTGCAGGCGCAGGGTGGCGAGCTGCCGCCGGGTCAGCTCCAGGGCCCGCTCGGCCTCCTCCCGTGTGGCACACATGACCACCAGGTCGTCCACGAAGCGCACCAGGCGCATCCCGTGGCTGGTCATCGCCAGGTCGAAGGGGTGCAGGTAGATGTTGGCGAGCAGGGGCGAGAGGGCCCCGCCCTGCGGCGCCCCGCGGGCCGCGCCGGCCGCCTGGGCGCGCATGGCCAGCTCGCCGGCGGCGACCGCCCCCGCGGCAAGGGCGCCGCCGAGCAGCAGCCGCTGCGGGCCGAGCCGGCGCAGGTGGGGCGCCAGCCGCCGGGCGCCCTCGAGCGCGGGCTGGGCCAGGCTCAGGGCCGCGAGCAGGCCGCCGGTGTCGAGGCCCACCCGCCGGGGCACGCCCCAGCCGGACGGGTCCGCCTGCTCCCACACGGCAGCAGCGTAGGGGTCGGCCCGGAGCGGCGGGCCGGGAGGGGGCGGCGGCTCCGCCATCGCCCCGCGGAGCGCCTCGCCGCCCTGGCGCAGCAGCCGACCGAGCCCCGCCGTCTCGGGCGCGAGCCCCTCGGCCTCCGACCCGTGGAGCGCCCCGGCCTGAAGCCACTGGGCGACCAGCTGCAGGAGGGCCGGCTCGGCGATGCGCTGGCGCAGCAGGCCCATCAGGATGCGGTGGTCAATCGTGTCGTAGTAGCCGGCGATGTCGGCGTCCGCGGCCCAGCCGAGGCCCTGCTCGGCGTAGCGCGCCACCCGGGCCACGGCGTCCGGCACGCCGACGTGCAGGCGGCAGCCGTACGAGCAGTCGAGGAAGAGGGGCTCGAACAGGGGCTGGAGCACCTGCTGGACGGCCCGCTGGGCGACCCGGTCACGGATGGCGAGGATGGCGATCGCGCGGTCGCCCCCGCTCGCCTTCGGGATGCTGACCCGGCGGGCGGGTAGCGGCCGGTAGACGCCGGCCCGCAGCTCCTCGGCCAGCCGGCCCATCTGGCCGCTCCAGTCGGCCTCGAAGTCGCGCACGGTCACGAGGTCCACGCCGGCGCTGCGGCCGCGCCGGGCCACCTGGATGTTGCTGCGCACCCGCCGCCAGGCCAGGGTCAGGTTCTCCACGCTGACCACCTGGTCGAGCAGGGCGGGGCCGGTGTAGCGAGGGAAGATCGGCATGGGGTCGCTCCTTCACCGGGGCGGCGGCGCGCCCGGCGCGCCGCCGCCCCACGCGCGCGGCTACTCGGCCATATCCTGCAGCAGCTTGAGCCCGGCGTCGGCCACGGCCTGCGGCTCCGCGTCGGGCCGGGCCTGGGCCGCGGCCGCCGCGGCGATCTGGGCCGCGCCCGCGATCCCGGCCAGCTGGCGGTCGTGCTGGCGCTGCTGCTGCACCGTCACCTGGACCTGCTGGGCGCGCCAGGCCTCGAGCTTCTGCATCTGCTCTGCGACCATGGCCTCGTGGCGCAGGTGCAGCTCGAGCAGGGCCCGCTCGTGCTGGGCGCGGCGCTCGGCCACCGCCTCGGCCTGGCGGGCGCGCTGCTCGCCGATGCGCTGCTGCACCTCGGCGAGGGCCAGGGCGTGTTCGCTCTGGCGGGTCTGGGCGGCGAGGGCGAGCTCGCCCTCGGCCTGGGCCAGCCCCTGGTGGGCCTCGAGCAGGCGCACCTGCTGGTCGGTCTGGTGGGCCTCCAGGAGCTGGCGCTGGGCCCGCTCCCACTCGCCCTGGAGGCGGGCCTGCTCGGCCTGCCAGGTCTGCTCCTCGTGGGCGATCTCGGCGGTCTGGGCGCGGATCTGGGCCATGACGATGTCGAGGCGGGCGGCCAGGGCGGCCTGCTGCACCTCGGCCTGCTGGGTGAGCAGGCGCTCGCGGGCGCCTGCCGCGGCGGCCGCCATACGCAAGCTGTGCTCGCGCTCGCCGACCGTGGCCTGGGCCTCCAGGCGCTGAAGCGTGGCGCGGTGCTCGGCGGCCTCGACCCGCAGGGCCTCGTCAATCTGCGCCGCGGCGACGGTGGCCGCGGTGGCCGCCTCGATCTGGCGCTCGTCGCCCTGGCGCTCGACCACGCGGGCGCCGATGATCTCCAGGCCGGACAGGGCCGCGTCGCCCCGCAGGCGGGCCAGCACCGCCTCGGCGGGGCCGTCGAGCCCGCCGGCCTCACCCTCGCGGCCAGTCAGGGCGGCGTGGCTTTGGCGCTCGATGTAGGCCCAGGCCGCCGCCCGCGCCGTCCCAGACGAACGCCAGCGGATCGAGCCCCGCGTCGAGGC
>DAOLDO010000927.1:0-2830 GCA_035327325.1 Chloroflexaceae bacterium
GGCGGGGCGGATCACAACCGCCGGGGCGGCGCTGGAGTCCGAGGCCGAGTCTGCCGGGCGTCGCGCCGCGCGCGGAGCGCCTGTGAGCCTCGCGGGCGCCGGAGCTCCGGCCGCCTCGGCAACGCCCTCGATCCAGCGCGCCGGCCCTGATGAGAAGGTTAAGCAACAGCTAGCGGTCTATGGGATCACATGGGATGCCGCGCACGAAGTCTGGGTACTCGACGGCTACCGAGTCGATGCGCTGTACCTACCCTCACTTGTGGAGGGGGAGCTCAAGATCGAGGAGCTGCGGAAGGCGGTGCGCGAGGAGGCCGAGGAGCAGAAGGAGCTCGAGATTGCCGAGGAAGGGGAGCGGAGTGGCGGCGAGAACAAGTTGCCATCCAGCTCGCTGTTCGACGATTACGTTAGCGACGTGCCCCGGCAAGAGCCCTTCCGGCTGACATTCGCAGAGAGCCCGCGTCTGCGCCCTGGCGAAAGCCTCATCGTAGAGGAAGATCCGCAGAACAAGAACGCCCCTGACGAGCAACCCTCGTCGTTCACCGCCGCCTATTTCGAGGTCGCGACGCAGCTGGAGCAGCCCTTCCAGCTCACCCTTACGGGCAACACCCTATCCGATCCTCCGGGCCTGCTCCCGAGTCGGGAGGGAGCGCCCACGCCGAACGTCACGGTGGCGGAGACAAGCCCGACCCGACGGCGCCGCAACCTCAGCACCTACCCTTACGGCGAGGCGATTAACCTGTCCGAGTATACGCAGGATGGGACATCCGTTTCGGTGGCCCGGACCCCGTATGAAGAAGTGAGCAAGGCGCCCGCCCCGAAGCAACGCTCGAAGCTGCGCTGGCCGCGCCCTGGCCGCTCCCGCGTCGGGCGACCCACAGCGACAGGGCAGCCGGACACCCCAGCGCCGCAGCCCGCCCGGACCGGGAAGCCGAGCAACGACGAGACCGGCAAGGTCACACGCTCGTGGCGCCCGGCCTGGCTTCCGCGCCTCGGCCGCTCGAAGCAGGGCGAGGTCGCGACGGCTAGCCCGGCACCGCAGGCGATCCCGCCCGCACTACAGCCCAGGAACGAAAAGCTGCTCCAGACCGAGCGGGAGCACGCGTATCAAGAGCTACGGAACCAATACGAGCGTCAGCTCGAGACCACCCCTGTCCAGCACGTCGAAGGCGCGCAGTATCCGCGCGTCAAGCCTCTGGACCCAACCTATTACGCTGGCGAGAAGACCCAGAAGGTCAAGAAGGGCATCGGCCCGCGGGCCTACTGGCGCCTACGTGACAATAACCCCCTTGGCCCCGACGCGCCGGTGCGCTACCTGAGCCGCGAAGTAGCGGACAAGCAGTACAAGCTGACCCGTGACAAGCAGGGCGGCGGGTACACCTGGCGCGGCGGTGAGGGGTTCACTACTGAGAAGATGACGCAGCGGGGCGGCGCCTCGAACGTTCAGGGCCGCGCGATCTTCGTGCTCTCGGCCGACGGGACGATCTACGCCGCGGACCAGGGCGCCGAGGTAAAGAAAGGCCTGCGCCGCTTCGGCAAGAAGGTCAAGTCCCTCTTCCACCACTCCAGCTTTCTGGCCGGCGAGCCAGTCGCCGCCGCCGGCGAGCTGGAGTTCAAGGAGGGCGTGCTGACGAAGGTGACTGACATCAGCGGCCACTACCGCCCGGGGCTGGTGTTCACGCGCCAGATCTTGAAAAAATTTCAGGACGACGGCATCAATCTAAGCGCGGTCAGGTTACACCTCGGAAAAAAGGAGGGCTTCGACGAAGCGCTGGAGATCGACGCGCTGGAGCTGCTGAACTACACCGCGAGCGACGACGAGCGCACATTTCGTCTCCACCTTATGCAACGTGGCGTCGAGGAGGCGCTCGGCGAGGGTGACTGGCAGGCGGCTCATGAGCGCGCCGAGCGAGCCTGGAAGCTGGACGCCACGCCAGATCCCGCCGACATGGCCGCGCTGGGCCGGGCCTTTATGGGCGCCGGACAGTATGTGTTGGCCGAGACATGGCTGGCGCGGGCCGGCGACAGTGGCGCCGACCCGGTGGCCAACCTGCTGAACCTGGCTCAGGTGCAGCTGCTGCGCGGTGCTAACAGGGAGGCAACGGACACGCTCGCGAAGGCTTTCAACTACCTCAACTCGCCGCTGATGCCAGATGTTAGCCAGCTGTACGGGCTGGCCGTGCAGAACCAGAGAGACTTTAAGCTAACCATCTACGAGTGAGATACGCATGCTCAAAGCGCTCGACCGCACACTGAAGAACCTGCTCCGCGAGGGGCTGGAGCTGGGGGACCAGGAGCTCACCTTCGCCGCGCCCGACGACGTGTTCGGGGCGGGCGCCAAGGGCCTGAACCTGTTCCTGTACGACCTCCGCGAGAACAACGAGCTGCGGGCCAACGACTGGGAGACGGTCGAGGTCGCGGGCCGCGCGATGAAGCGGCGCGCCCCCCGGCGGGTGGACTGCTCGTACCTGATCACCGCCTGGGCCGCCGACGTCGAGGACCAGCACAGCCTGCTCGGCGACGCCATGCTCGCCCTGCTGCGCGAGCGGCCGATCCCCGCGCGGCACATCCCCGAGGACGCCCGCTTCGCGCGCGAGCCGCTGCCCACCAGCGTGCTGCAGCCCGCCAACCTCCAGAGCATCGGCGAGTTCTGGCAGGCCATGGGCAACAGGCCCCGGGCCGCCCTCAACCTCACCGTCACGATCGCCGTCGAGATCTTCGACCCGGTGCCCGTCACGCTCCCCGAGCGGCGCGAGCTGGGCACCGGACAGGTCCAGGGCGGCGCGGGCGCCCGCGAGACCATCGAGCAGACCCGCGAGAGCGTCGTGCGCGA
>DAOLDO010000928.1:0-2826 GCA_035327325.1 Chloroflexaceae bacterium
CGCGCCTTCGCCGACCTCTATCACGCGCAGGGCGCCGAGTTCCCGCCCGAGTGCCGGGGCGGCGACCCGCACCAGCAGGAACGACACACCCCAGATGACGGCCAGGGTCAGCACCATCAGCAGATCAAGCGATTTCATCACAGTGTTGCAGGTTCTTCTAAACAGGCCAGCCGATGCGCGAACGCCAGGTCACAGCGAGGCAGTGAAGACATAGCGGTGGCTGTCCGATGCCTCTGCCGCACAACGTCGTCAGTCCACGCGCCAACACAATACGGCGGCGCCGTGAGGAAGGACAGCGTTGAATAGCGGGCGGCGTGATAGGCGATCTAGCCAGGTTGGGCGCGGCCCGCCCTCCCCCTGAGCATTGGGCTGGTGCCGTAATCCGCAAACCCAGGAGATCTCGTTCCCGTTCAAGGGCACGGCCTTCGGGCGATCCAGGCCCGCTGATGACCAGCGCGGCGCGGCAGTCTTCGGGCTAAGCGCTGCCGATGACGTGAGCGGCGGCATGGGCAGCGACGAGGGCTTCGCCGGCGACGGCGACGGCTACAGTGACGAGTAGGTGACCTTCCGGGCGCTTGCCTGGGGCGCAACGTGGACATCACCAGGTGCCGCATTGTCCGATGACCCGCACGCAGGCCCCCACCGGGTGGGGGCCTGCGCTCGTGCCGGGCGATCGAGACGTATTACACAACGCCCACACCGAATACGGCGGCCGAAGCGACCACAAATGCGGCGAACAGGCGGCGCCAGCGGGGCTCGGTGACCTGCCAGAGCGTCTCGGAATGGCCTTGGACGCCCACAACGAAGGCCTCGCCATCTCCCTCGATCGCCTCGACCACACCGTCCGGCGCGCGGCCCACCACTCGTAGCCCTGCGCCAAGCCGCTTCACCGCCTGGTGGTGGAGCGAGTTGAAGCCGATGGTCGTCGCC
The DNA here is from genome assembly GCA_035327325.1 of Chloroflexaceae bacterium. Classification (GTDB taxonomy): domain Bacteria; phylum Chloroflexota; class Chloroflexia; order Chloroflexales; family Chloroflexaceae; genus CAIWXH01. The sequence goes on from DAOLDO010000928.1 coordinate 931, forward strand.
CCGAGGAGGCGGGTGAGACGCGCGTCCTCGGCTAGCTTGACCGGATGGTCAATTGCCTCCCAACGCCGCCGGGTCGCGGAGGCGTAGTGGTCGAGGCCCTCCGGGTGATCGCTCGGCAGATCCTGCCAGAGGATCCGCCCCGCGCCACGTTGATCACCTGCATGCCCCGGCAGATGCCGAGCAACGGTTTCCCATCGGCGAACGCCCAGCGGGCGAGCTGCAGTTCGGCGGTGTCCCGCTCCGGCGAGACAGGGCCGAGTTTTGGGTGGGGCGTCTCCCCGTAGCGGAATGGGTCGATGTCGTCGCCGCCGGCGAGCAGCACGCCGTCGAGCCGCTCATACAGGGCGCGGAGTGCACGGGGGTCGGTGAGCGGTGGCAGGAGTACCGGCAGGCCGCCGGCCTGGAGCACAGCCTCGACGTAGCCCTGGCGATGGCCACCACCGGCGGGCTCCACGCGTTCGTCTGCACGAGTGCGCCGCTGATGCCGATCAGGGGCGGGTTCGCGAATGCGTCCATGGGTGCCTCGCTGTCCTACGTTGTCGCCTTGAGGGTGGCAGGGTCCAGCCACTGCGGCTCGGGCGCAATGGTCTCCTGAGGTGCCGGTCCGGGGTCGGGCAGGCCGCTATCGCGAAGGGTCAGTAGGGGCCGCAGCGCCATATCGCCCTCGACGAGGATCTGGCAGGCCAGTCGCGCCTCGCCGAGCAGGTCCTGGAGGTCGAGCTTGTTGTACTCAGCCTGGGTCATCTGGGCGGGCTCGCCGGCGCTGAAGGCGACCCGGCAGGTCGTACAGCGGGCAAAGCCGCCGCAGCGATGAAGAATATCGACCCGGTTGGCCTCCAGGGCATTGACCAGCCTGGTGCCTGCGGGCACCTCGAACGCGCCGTAGCCTTCGACCTCGATCCTGGGCATGGGTGAGCTCCTTCTGTTTGCTCTGCGCTTGCTTCCTGTCAGGTTACCGGGGGTGGCGGGCCATGGTCGTCACCGGCGGCCTTGATCCTGTCGCGAGGGTCGCTCGCTGTAATGGGGGCGGGGTCGGCAGGCTGGGCGCGGCGTGAGCGTGGCCCACTCGGGAGGAGGCGCCGGAGGCGGCGCTGCCACCAGGCGCCCACAGTCTCGTCGGTGCAGCCCGCACCATTCGGGCAGAGGATCACCACGCTGTTGCTCCTTATCCTGCGCTGGAACGCTCCTGACGGCGCTGCCGGGGGCGGCGGCCTTGGCCGCCGCCCTGCCGGTTCCGTCCTACGCGTGGAAGGCGGGACGGTGGTCGGTCCCGGCCCGGTCGCTCCGTCTGTGGCGAGGATAGGGGCGGCCAGGGGGTTTGTGATGCGCAGAATCGGCAAGGTTTGGTAGGCCGGATGGCGGGGCGAGGCGGTGTGCGCTATGTGCTCAGGGCAGAAAGGCCCGCACCGAGGAGAGGTCCTCCTTGCGGAGAAGTTGGCGCTCAGCGTATGCCCCCCGCCATCTGGCCTACATTGATGTAGGCGAAATGGCGCTTCTGCCCCCTCCCCCCGTGGTCTATGGTGCGAGCACCAGGGAGGTTGACGCGTGAGCCTTTTGGCGTGGTGGAAAGGGCAGACGCTCCCGCAGCTCGCCCCCCTTTTGTTACGTCTGACTGCTGCGGCAGTATGGGCTTAATCTGTGTTGGCGCTGCTTCATCGCACGGCAGCGGGCCCGCATGCAGCCGGCGCGCCTCTGCAGCCCACTATGCCCATATGCGCAGGATATGGCTGGGGTACAATAGTAGGGAGGCGCATGGGTGGCAGAGGTAGCCATGGAACGAGTAACGATCCGGGTGGTGGTGGCGGACGACCACAAGGTGGTGCGGGCAGGTATCCGCGAGTTGCTCGCGGACGAGCCCGACATCGAGGTGGTCGGCGAGGCCCGCGACGGGCGCGA
>DAOLDO010000929.1:0-2825 GCA_035327325.1 Chloroflexaceae bacterium
CAGGATCTGGTCCACGGCGGCCGGCACGAAGTGGTTGTAGGCCCCGGCGCCCAGGAAGATGCTGTGGCTGTGGGCGCTGGCGTTGGCGCCGCTCATCGCCAGCAGCTCGCGCACCAGCTCGGGCTCGGACATGGGCTGGGGCAGCTTCAGGCGCGGGAAGCGCTTCTCGGCGGGCACATCGGCGAACAGGTCGGCGGTGGTCGCCACGCCGATCGCCCTGAGCATCTCGGCCCGCTCGGCCTCGGTGATCGAGATATAGTGTGACATGCTTGCTACTCGTGTGGGTTTCCGGGCGAACACAGGCATCACATAGTTACCACGAAGGACACGAAGACCGCGAAGGGTCTGTGTTCGGCGCTGCCAGCCGAGGCTGATATGAGCCGTACGAGAGGCTCCGAAAAGCCCGCAGCAGGGGAGCGTCTCGCTGCGTGTCGTGCTCTTCGTGGTGAAGGATCAGCAGCACCTTCAGCCAGACCTAGTGGGCCCTGCTCTCGCAGAAGGCCGCGTAGGCGGCGGCGTCCATCATACCCTCCTCCTCGGCGCCGGAGGGGCGCACCCGGATAAGCCAGCCGGCGCCGTAGGGGTCCTTGTTGATCGCCTCCTGGTTGGCCTCGAGCTCGCTGTTGACCGCCACCACCTCGCCGCCGACGGGCGCGTAGAGGTCGGAGCTGGCCTTGACCGACTCGATCACGCCGAACGAGCCGCCGGGGGCGATCGTCGCGCCGACCTGGGGCAGCTCGAGGTAGACGATGTCGCCGAGGGCGTCCTGGGCGTAGTCGGTGATGCCGATCACCAGCTCATCGCCCTCGGCGCGCACCCACTCGTCCGACCTGCTGTAGCGGAGGTCCGCCGGGATGTTGGGGCTCATGGGGACTCCTCTTACTTTTTATACCTCGGCCGGTAGAACGGCATCTTGACCGCCCTGGCGCGGACGGGCCGGTCGCGGATCATGATCTCGAACTCGCTCCCCTCGGCGCTGAGGGCCGTGGGCACAATGGCCATGCCGAGGGGCTTGCCCAGGGTGGGCGAGGGCATGCCGCTGGTCACGAAGCCGACGGGGTCGCCCTCGACGGAGTGGACGGGGTAGTCGCCGCGGGCGACGCCCCTGCCGACCAGCTCGAAGCCGGCGAGCCTGCGGGCGGGGCCCTGCGCCTTGATCCGGGCGAGGGCCTCGCGGCCGACGAAGTCGCCCTTGTCGAGCTTGACCACCCAGCCGAGGCGGGCCTCGTAGGGGTTGATCGTCTCGCCGAGCTCGTGGCCGTAGAGGGCCAGGCAGGGCTCGAAGCGCAGGCTGTCGCGGGCGCCGAGGCCGCACGGCTTGACGCTGCCGGGGGGGCCGAGCTCGAGCAGGCGGCGCCAGATCGTGGGGGCGTTGGCCGCCTCGAAGAACAGCTCGAAGCCGTCCTCGCCGGTGTAGCCGGTGCGCGCGATCAGGGTGGTCGCGCCGAAGACGGTAGTGAGGGCCACGCCGTGGAAGGGCAGGCCCGCCAGGTCCTCGGTGGTCGAGTCCTCGGCGCTCGCCAGCAGGGCCTCGGCGGCGGGGCCCTGGAGGGCCAGCATGGCCCAGCGCTCCGAGCGGTCCTCGATCTCGACGTCGAAGCCGGCGGCGTGCTGCGCGAGCCAGGCCCAGTCCTTGTCGCGGTTGGACGCGTTGACCACCACCAGGAACTCGCCGTCGAGGTGGTAGATGAAGATGTCGTCCACCACCCCGCCGTCGGGCAGGCAGAGCAGGCCGTAGCCCGACTGGCCGAGGGGGATGGCGGCGACGTTGCAGGTGGCGACGTGCTGGAGGAAGGGCTCGGCGTCGGGGCCGCGCACCATGAAGCGGCCCATGTGGCTGATGTCGAAGAGGCCGGCGCTGCCGCGCACGGCGTGGTGCTCCTCGACGATGCCGCTGTACTGGACCGGCATCTCCCAGCCGCCGAACTCGACCATGCGGGCGCCCGTGCCGACGTGAGTCTCGAAGAGCGGCGTGCGTTTGAGCATAGACTTCCTCGTCATTCAGCCAGGCCGGCGCGGACGCGGCGGAGCAGCTCGCGGCACTCGACGGCGTAGCGGGCCAGCTCCTCGTCGCCGCTGGCGCGGGCCTCGGCGGCGAACTGCCAGAGGGCCTGGGCGGCCGCGTCGTCGAGCAGCGCGGGGTAGCGGTCAATCACCTCGGCCATGGCGGACTCGCCCTCGGCCACGAGCAGGGCCTCGATCGCCTCGTCGAGGGTGGCCGCGTCGGCGGGGCGCGCGCCGCGCAGCTGGGCCAGGGCCTCGCGGCGCTCCTCGAGGGCGTGGGCCAGGCGCTCGTTGCCGAGGTCGAGGGCCTGCTCGACCTGTTCGGCCAGCAGGCCGTCCACCTCGGGGCGCAGCAGGAGCGGGTGGGCGGCGGCGATGCCCGCGAGCTCGTCGGCGCCCTGGGCGCGCAGCAGGGCCTGGAGCGCCGGGTCGGGGATGGCGCTCACGGCGACCGCCGGGGGCTCGTCGGGGGCCTCGGGCGCGGCGCCGAGGGCGGCAGTGGCGGGGGCCACGGCGCCGGCGAGGCGGGCCAGCAGGGCCCGGGCCTCGCGCAGGCTCTCGGCCACCTCGTAGGCCCGCTGCTCGACGGCGGCGTCGGCGAGCCGGGCCAGGGTCGCGTCGGTGGCGGCCTCGAGCAGGACCGGGTGGACCGCCAGGACCGCGTCGAGCTCCTCGGGCGTGTTGGCGCCGAGCATGGCCTCGACCGCGACGAGCAGAGGCGGGGCTTGCTCGCCGGGCTCGCCGGCGGGCAGGGCGCCCGCGCCCGCCTCGCTCGGGCTGGGGGCGGGGGGGCCCGGGGGGCCCGTCGGGGGGGGCTGGGC
>DAOLDO010000930.1:0-2823 GCA_035327325.1 Chloroflexaceae bacterium
TCAGGCAAGGTGCGTGGGCGCCCTTCAGTTCCGCGCCGCCGCAGACCTCACCCCCGCCTCGCTGCGCTCGGCTCCCCCTCTCCGTTGCGGAGAGGGGGGAGGGGGGTGAGGTCCGGAGCGACGGTCAAGCGGAGTGAGCCCTTCTGAAGCCTTGCCTTTAAGGATGAAGCCGGGCCCGGAGCGGCGCGGGCTCGCGCTCGGCCGTCGCGGCTGTGCCCGGTAGAGGCCGGAGCGGCCCTGCAGGCCGCCCCGGGGGCGGGGGCGGGGCTGCGGCCGCAGGCCGCGCCCGGTAGCATGAGGGATGATGGCGACGGTAGCGTCATTCAGCCTTCAGCCTTGCGAGGAACCCCGCCAGGGCGCCGCGGAAGGCGCGGGGCGCCTCGATCTGGGGGAAGTGGCCGCAGCGCGGGATGGTCAGCAGGCGCGCGCCGGGGATCTCGGCCGCGGCGGCCCGCCCGCTCGTCTCCAGGGGGAGAACGCGGTCGCCCTCGCCCCAGAGCAGCAGGGTCGGCGCCCGCAGCTCGCCCAGGCGCGCCCGCAGCCCGGTCAGGGCCAGGTCGGTCGCGTCGTAGCGCCGGCTGAGGGCGGTGAGGGCGCGCCGGTTCTCGGCGCCCAGCAGCGCGGCCCGGCCCCGCTCGAGGATGGCCGCGGTCAGGTGGGCCTCGGGCTCGACGAAGGCCGCCGCGAGCAGCAGGCGCACCACGGCGGGCCGCGCCGACAGCCAGAGCAGGGCCGGGCCGACGAGGGGCCAGCCGCCGGCCCTGGTCAGCGGCGAGGCCTCGGTGAAGCCGTCGGTCGCCACGAGGGCCAGGCCCGCGACCCTGGCGGGGTGCAGCAGCGCCGTGGCGAGGGCGTACTTGCCGCCCATCGAGTGGGCCACGAGGGCCGCCCGGCGCTCGCCGAGCGCGTCGAGCAGGGCCGCCAGCAGGCCCGCCATGAGCTCGAGCGAGTAGGGCGCGTCGGCGGGCTTGGCCGAGCGCCCGAAGCCGAGGGCGTCCACGGCGATGGCCCTGTAGCCCATGCGCGCCAGGGCCTCGCCGGTGGGCCGCCAGTCCTCGGCCGAGCCGGCGAAGCCGTGGAGCAGCAGGACGGCGGGGCCGCGCCCGGCCTCGAGCAGGTGCAGGCGGTAGCCGCCCACGGTCACAAAGCGACTGTGCATCCATCCCCCGTACAAGCTTTAGGATAAGCTTCCAGCCACATGATACAATAATCGTGCTGATGAAGGCCAGGGCGCGACCGCCTTCATCCTTACATCCTTCATCCTGCATCCCTCCCGCTATGGATCTGGTCGAGGCCCTCCACACCCTGGCCCGCCAGCGGGGCCGCGGCGACAGCCCCCTCGTCGCCCTGCGGAGCGTGCCCGCGCGGCCGGGGGCGCGCATCAGCCACCTGGCGATCAGCCCGGGGCTCGCCCAGGCGTGGGTCGCCGTCACCGGCGAGCCCTTCCACCAGCACCAGTCTCTGGCCCTGGCGGCCCTGCGGCGCGGCGAGCCCCTGGCCCTCGTCGGCGGGCAGCCCGCCCGCCAGAGCGCGCACCTGCTCGCCCTGGAGCTGCTGCGCGCCGAGGCCCCGGCCACGGCCCTGCTCTTGACCCCGGACGAGCCGGCGGCCGCCACCCACCAGGCCAGCCTCGGGCGCATCGCCACCGCTCTCGGCGAGCCGCTGCGGGTCGGCCTGGCCCTCGGCGCGGCGACCCGGGCCGCGATGGCGGCCCATGTCGTCGTCGCCACCCCCGCGGCCCTGCACGAGCGTCTGCTGCGCTACCACGACCGGGCCTGGGCCCCCTTCTGGTCGCGCCTGCGCCTGATCGTCGTCGCCGAGGCCCACAGCTACGACGGGCTGGCCGCCGCCCACCTCGGCGCGCTGCTGCTGCGGGCCCGGCGCCTGGCCCCCGGGGACGAGCCGCCCCGGCTGCTGGCGACGATCGGCCCGGTGGGCGCGGCCGACGAGGCCCTGGCCCAGATCGGGGGCGCGGCCTGGCGCATCATCGCCGCCGACGACACGCCCGCCCCGGGGGCAGCACTCGCCCTCTGGCGCGCCCCCGGCGAGCGCGCGCGCGAGGCCGTCGCGCTCGCCCTGGGCCTGGCCCGGGCCGGCGCCCGCGTCCACCTGACCTGCCCGGCCTTCGAGGCCCCACTGCTGCGGGCCCTGCTCGGCCCCGACGAGGCGGGCATCAGCGTCGGGCCCACGCCCCTGCCCGCGCAGGCCCAGGTCTTCGCCGGCCTGGCCGTCGCCGCGGCCCACCTGCGACAGGCCCTCGACGGCGCCGCGCTGGCCGCCCTCGTCCTCGGCGACGACCCCGCCGAGCGCACCCTGGCCCGCCTCGCCGCCGGCGACCCCGAGCAGCTGCCGCTGCTCGACGGCCCGCCGCCCGTGTGGGTCGCCGCCCCCGGCAACGCCTACGTCGCGGCGCAGCACCTCGTCTGCGCCGCCAGCGAGCGCCCCCTGGCCGCATCGGAGGTCGAGGCGTGGCAGGCCGCCACGATCGTCCCGCGCCTCGAGCAGCGCGGCCTCCTGGTGGGCCTGCCGGGGCCCGAGCCGGCCTGGCAGCCCCTCGCCACAGGCGAGGAGCCGTACGCCGGCTTTGACCTGCGGGGTGCCGGCAGCGCCCCGGCCCAGATGGGCGACGACCAGGGCGGCGCCCTCGGCACCCTCGACCAGGCCACCTTCGACCGCTGGGCGTTTGTCGGGGCCGCCCTCCCGCCCCTGCGCGGCGGATACAGGGTCGTCGCCCGCGACGAGGACGGCCTGGGCCTGACCCTGCGCGCGGCGCCCGAGCAGCGCCGCACCATGCCCCTCCGCCGCTGCGCCGTCCGCGTGCGC
>DAOLDO010000931.1:0-2812 GCA_035327325.1 Chloroflexaceae bacterium
CCCCCGCCGCAGCTCCTGCGTCGGGGGAGAGGGGGCCGGGGGGTGAGGTCTGCGGTGGCGCGGAACGGTAAAGCGCCCACGAACCTTGTCTAACGCAGGCCCTACACGGCGAGGGCCCGGGCGGCGGCCTGCTCGAGGCCGAGGGCGGCGCCCGCGGCGAAGGCGGCCGCGGCCCCGTCGCCCAGGGCGGCCCGCGCGGCGGCGAGGAGCCGGTCGAGGGCCTCCTGCTCGCCGGGGGGCAGGGGCGCGCCCACCTCGGCGCGCAGGGCGGCGGCGGCGCCTGCCAGCTCGAGGGCCGGCCCCGCTGCGCCCCTGGCCGCCGCCAGGCCGGCGTAGTCCTCCAGGCAGTAGGCCAGGGCCACGCGGTCGCCGACCTCCAGGTTCAGCTCAAGGCTCTCGCGCAGGAGCCCGGGCAGCCCCGCGTGGTCGCCCGCGTGGAGCAGCAGGTTGGAGAGGCTGCTGAGGGCGTTGGCCACGCCCCACTTGTCGCCCAGGCTGCGCCGCACGGCCAGGCTCTCCTCGAGCAGGGCGCGGGCCTGGTCGGGGTGGTCGAGGTAGCGCTCGATCAGGCCCAGGTTGTTCAGGGCGACGCCCATGGCCCAGCGGTCGCCGATCTGGCGCAGGAGGGCCAGGGCCTCGCGGAAGAGCCGCCCGGCCGTCGCGTACTCCTCGCTGAACATCGCCACCAGGCCGAGGTTGTTGAGCATCGCCGCCTCGCCCGGCCGGTCGCCCAGCTCGCGCCGGATCGCCAGGCTCTGCTCGTAGAGGGCGCGGGCCTCGGCCCTGTCGCCCTGCTGCGAGGCCAGGGTGCCGGCGCCCTTGAGCGCGTTGGCCCGCGCCGCGAGCAGCTCGGGCGTGCGCGGGGCCGTCTCGGCGACGGACTGGCTCTCGGCGAAGCAGAGGCCGGCGCGGGCGTAGTCGCCCTGGAGCCGGGCGACCTCGCCGAGGTCGGCCAGGGTCTGCACGGCGCCGGCCAGGTCGCCGAGGGCCAGGGCGCCGCGGCGGGCCCGCTCGAGCCAGTCGCGGGCCTCGCCGTGCTCGGCCTGCTTGCGGTAGAGCCAGCCGATCGCCCGCTCGCACTCGACGGCGCCGGCCCGGTCGCCCCGGCCCTCGGCCAGGGCCAGGGCCCCCCGGTAGTTGGCCGCCGCCTCGGGCCAGGCGCCCATCAGCTCCTGCACCTGGGCCAGGCGCAGGCGCGCCGGTCCCTGCTCGCCCTCGGGCAGCACGGCCAGCAGCCTGGTGTAGTAGTCCACGGCGGCGCCGTTGGCGTAGGTGTCCCGCGCCGCCTCGGCGGCCCGCCAGAGGTAGTGGCGGCGCTTCTCGTCGTGCAGGCTCAGGTCGAAGTGGTAGGCCAGCGTGTCCACGAGCTGGTCGAGCTGGTCGCCGTAGGCCCGCTCGATGAACAGGCCCAGCTCGCCGTGGAGCCACGAGCGCGTCTCGAAGGGCAGGCTCTCGTAGGCCACGCCGTGGGTCAGGATATGCTTGAACAGGTAGACCGAGTCGGGCTCGGGCTGGTCGAGCAGGGTCAGCTCGAGCCGGCTGAGGGCCTCGAGGTCGGCGCGCACCTGCGGGGGGCGGCCGAGGTCGGGCAGCACGCCCCAGAGCCATGTGCTCCTGAAGAGGCGGCCGATCACCGCGGCGACCTTCAGGGTGGCCTTCTGGGCCTCGCTCAGCTGGTCAATCCGGCTGAGGATCAGGCTGTAGAGGCTGGAGGGCAGGTCGAGCCGCTCGAGCTCCTGGGCGCTCTGGGGGGCCAGGCCGCGGCCGTGCAGATAGTTGAGCAGCTCCTCGATGAAGAAGGGGTTGCCCTGGCTGCGCGCCACCAGGCGCGCCACCACCTCGTCGCTCAGGGGCGTGGGCATGTCGAGGTGGATCTGCTTGAGCGCGATCAGGTCGGCGGCCTCGCCGGGGGTCAGCTCGCCGAGGCTGATCTGGGCGCAGTGCTCGAGGGCCAGGACGCGCGGGGGGCGCAGGTAGTCGAGCTCGGGCGGGCGCAGGGCCGCGACGATCAGCACGGGCATGGTCGCGATGTCGCGGCCCACCTGCTCGAGCAGGTCGTGCGAGAGCGGGTCGAGCCAGTGGGCGTCCTCGAGCACGATCATGATCGGCCGCTCGGCGGCGCGGGCGCGCAGGCAGGCCACCAGCAAGCTCTCGAGCGAGAGCTTGCGCAGGCGCGAGTCGAGCGAGCGGGTCAGCTCGTTGTCGGCGAGGCTCAGGTTGACCACGGGGCCGAGCAGGGGCAGGCGCGGCAGCAGCTCGGGGTCAATGGCGAGCAAGGCGGCCTCGAGGGCGACGACCTGCTCGTGGTGCGGTCGGGCGCGGTCCAGGCCGAAGAACGACTGCCAGATGCTCTCCCAGGCCAGGTAGCTGTCGTTGGTGCCGTAGGACTGGGCCTCGCCGGCGTAGATAGCCATGCCGCGGTCCTCGGCGAGGCGCATGGCCTCGACCACCAGGCGCGACTTGCCGAGGCCGGCCTCGGCGGTGATGGCGATGATCTTGCCGCGGCCCGCCAGGGCCTCGTCGGCGAGGGCGGCGACGCGGGCCAGCTCGGCGCCGCGGCCCACCAGGGGCAGGCCGTAGCGCGCGGCCTGGGCCAGGGTGGGCGAGCGCTCGCGGGCCGCCACCAGCCTGAAGGCGGCCAGGGGCTCGTCGCGGCCCTTCACCGCCAGGGGCGGCAGCCGCTCCCACACGAAGGCGTCGCCGGCGCCGGCCTGGGCGGCGGCGCTGACGTAGACCTGGCCGGGCGGGGCGGCCTGCATCAGGCGGGCGGCCATGTTGACCTCCTCGCCGAGGGCGCCGTAGGTGCGGCGGG
>DAOLDO010000932.1:0-2810 GCA_035327325.1 Chloroflexaceae bacterium
CGAAGGCGATCGGCTCGTCGCTGAGGTTGCCGCTGGTGAGCACCAGGGCTGCGAGCCGAACGGCGCGGCGGGCGGCGAAGTCGGGGAGCAGCAGGTGATGGAGGGGCGCGTAGGGCAGCATCAGCCCGAGGGTCGCGACCCCGGGGGCGACCTCGGCGGCGACGGGGCAGTCGGCGCGACGGTCGAGCAGCACGATCGGGCGGCGGGGCGAGGACAGCAGCGCGGCCTCGTCATCGCTCACGTGGCAGAGCAGGCGCGCCGTCGCTAGGTCGGGGACCATCAGCGCGAAGGGGCGCGCCTCGCGATGCTTGCGGTGGCGGAGGGTGGCGACCGCCGCTGGAGCGCGGGCGTCGCACGCCAGGTGGTAGCCCCCGACGCCCTTCACGGCGACGATCTGGCCGCTGTGTAGAGCCTCGACGGCCGCGTGGAGCGCCTCGTCTCCTTCGGCCTCGCCTGCCTGCCAGCTGAGCCGGGGGCCGCAGGCGGGGCAGGCGTTCGGCTGGGCGTGGAAGCGCCGGTCGCGCGGGTCGTCGTACTCGGCCTGGCAGGCCGCGCACATGCGGAAGGCGCGCATCGTGGTGAGCGGCCGGTCGTACGGCACATCGGCGATGATGGTGAAGCGCGGGCCGCAGTTGGTGCAGTTGATGAACGGGTAGCGGTAGCGCCGGTCCGCCGGGTCGAAGAGCTCGCGCAGGCACGCCGCGCAGGGCGCCGCGTCGGAGGAGACCAGGGCCTGGCGCTGACCGCCGCCTGTGCTGTGCTCGATCGTGAAGCCCGTGTCGTGGCGCAGGGCGATGGGCTCTGCGGCCAGCGAGTCGACCCGCGCCAGAGGCGGCGCCTGGGCGCGGAGCGCCGCGAGCAGGGCGCGCAGCTGCTCCGGGGCGCCCTCGGCCTCGATCGTGACGCCCGCCTCGTCGTTGCGCACGAAGCCGCTGAGCTCCAGGCGCCGGGCCTCGGTGTACACGAAGGGGCGAAAGCCGACGCCCTGGACGAGGCCGCGGACGGCGATCCGCCAGCGCTCGGGGGCGACATTGGGCACAGCCGCCATTGGTCCGTCTCGTTCCACGGCTCAGACTTCGTCCCGACCGGCCACGGCACCAGGTATGGGTGGCCCGCGGCTCGTGTGGTCTTGAGTATACCGCACGGGCGGACGGAGTGCCGGCCCGCCGCCGGCATCCGACCCCCCGTTGCTGGGGCGGTGAGCCTTGTCTAAGCGGTCACCTTGCCGCGGCGTCCCGCGCCGCCCACAGGTCGCGTAGCACCCCGATCTCGGCGCCGTGGTGAATCAGCTCGCGGTTCGTCCACCACCAGATCGCCCCGAACGGCAGCTGCGGGTCGAGCCCCCAGGGGTAGCTGCTCAGCCCGACCACGTCCAGGTCCTCGTCGCGCAGACCTGCCAGCCCCGCCCGCCATGCCGCGTGAGACTCGGCGAGCCAGGCGACCGCACCGGCGGCGTCGGCCGGCAGCGCCAGCGAGTCGCGCTGCAAGGAGCGCGCGCCGAAGGTGTAGTCGTGGCGCATGCGCTGGCCGTAGACGATGTGGCAGAGCCGCCAGGCGATCGTGGTGACGGGCGCGGGGTGCAGCTCCGCCCGCTCGTAGTCCAGGACCCACTCCCCCGCGCCCAGGGCGTGCGGCGTAACCGCCTCGGCGCGGCGCCGCACGCCCCAGCAGCCCGCCACGGGCTCCCAGTGGTACTCGGCGTCGCTCAGGCCGGCAAGCCGCTCGATCAGATACTCATAGCTGGTATCGTACTGGGCGAGCAGCAGGTCGCGCCGGGTCAGCGGCGCGGGCGGCAGGTCAGCCATCGGCTCACTCCTTCACCGGCCGCCGAGCCTTCCTCGGCGCCTTCGCAATGTACCGCCCCAATAGACAACAATCGGTCCGATTGGCCCGCCGCCCGGGCGTATCTGCGAGCCGGCGCGCCCAGGGCCTCGTCAATGGCCGCCCAGTAGGCCCGTCCGCGAACACGCCACCGGTGGTGATCAGGGCCAGGCGGGACACCGGCAGCCCGTTGCTCCTTGTCGCTCGTGGCGCCTCCCGGTGAGATCGTGCTGCCCTCGCCCTGGCTCACCCGAAGTCAAGCCCGTGGCGCTCGGCGAGCGCGGTGAGCACCGCCGGGTCGAGCTGGCCGTCCGGCGCGACCGCGGTGAGGGCGGCCAAGCCGACAAAGAACTGCTCAAGCCCGGCCGGGGTGAGCAGCACCAGGGCGGTGAGCGGCTCGGGCCCGCGGTTGACAAAGGCGTGGCGGGTGCCGCGCGGGATGCGCAGCAGCTCGCCCGGCGTGACGACGGCCGTCTCGTCGCCGAGCTGCACCGTGAGCTCGCCGGCCAGCACGTAGAACGACTCGTCCTCGCGGCTGTGGCTGTGCAGACCGGCGCCCCCGCCGGGGGCAAGCACATACTCCATCAGCGCAAACGCCCCACCGGTGTCCGCGCCAACGGCCTTCAGAGTCAGGTGCGCGCCCGGGCCGAGCGCGATGATCATACCGGCGCGGGCCGCGGGCTCCCCAACCTCATGGTCGCTCATTGCCCCCTCCTGCTCAGGCGCGCCGCGAGCCGGCGGGGCGGCTCAACCGTCGGCATCGCTTCCACTCCTGTCCTGGCGGCGGGCAGCCGCGTGCTGATATTCAGCTGGTTGCCGTCCGGGTCGGTCAGCCGGAAGTCGCGCACACCCCAGGGCCGCGCTTCGGGCGGCCCCGCCACGGAGAGGCCGGCGGCCATCGCCGCGGCGTGGGAGGCGTCCACGGGGGGGGACGTCTAGTACTCCGTCCGAGCTATTCTGATGGGTTGAGTGTTGGGTAAAGCTTCTTC
>DAOLDO010000933.1:0-2809 GCA_035327325.1 Chloroflexaceae bacterium
CGCCGTCAGGCGCAGCAGCAGCAGGTCGTGCTCGTCGAAGCGCCCGTCCAGCTTGTTGATCAGCTGGAGAACGCCCTGGGTGCGCCCGAGGGCCTGCATCGGCACGCAGAGCATCGCCTGGGTCTGGAAGCCGGTCTTGCTGTCGAACGCCGCGCTGAAGCGCGGGTCCTGCCGCACGTCGGGGATGATCAGGGGCTCGCCGTGGCGCGCGACCCAGCCGGCCACCCCCTGGGTGATGGGGATGCGCTGGTGGGTCAGCTCCATCTGGTACTTGCCGAGCACAATCTCGAAGACCAGGCTGCTGGTGTCGCCGTCGAGCCTGTAGAGGGTCGCCGCCTCGACCGCCACCAGGTCGCGGATAATCATCATCAGCCTGAGCAGCGCGTCCTGGGGCGTCGGCGCGCCGGCCACATCGCGGATTAGCTGCTCGATCATGGCCAGCTCGTACTGGTGGTGGCGCTGCTGCTCGAGCTCGGCCCGGTTGTCCATGGCCGCCCGCGCCTGCTCGACGTAGCGGCCGACCAGGGCTCGCGTCGCCTCGCTCAGGCCCGCGCCGTCGGCGGGCCCCTCGGGGAGCAGCCCGACCAGGGCGTCGCGGTGCGGCACGCCGGCCAGGGCCCCGAGCCGCTCGGGCGCGACGAGGGTCAGGTCGTAGGGGGGGCGAGTGCCCGCCGCGGCGGCCCGGCCGAGGTAGTCCACCGCCACGCCGCTGCCGCGCAGGAAGTGGGCCAGGGCCGGGGCCTCGCCGGCGGTGAGCAGCAGCGCCCGCAGGTCGGGGAGCGGCGGGCCCTGGGTGTCAACCCGGGCGATCAGCGAATCGCGGATCGAGCGCTGCATGACCAGGGCCGCCTCCAACTCGGAGCGCGACAGGTAGCCGTAGCGTAGCAGCACCTCGCCGATCGGCAGGTCGGGGTGGTCCTGACGCTGGAGCATCAGGCAGGCGTCGAGTTGCTCCTGGGTCACCAGCTCCTCGGCGACGAGCAGCGCCCCCAGCAGCGAGGCTTCGGGTCTCGAGACGATCGTCATGGCCGTGCTCCCTTTGTCATTGTGCCATCCTCGCCCATAGTGCGGCGAGGCGCCCCGGCCGACAATGCGGCGATCACCTGAATTCCCGCCCGGGGCAGCCTGAGCTTTGACTGGGCCGGGCCCGGCCGGGCCGGGCGAGTGACCCGGCGAAGCTCAGGTCTTTCGCGCCCGTTTATCGGCCCTTCCCTGTATGCCCCTCGCGCCGGGCGGCTTCTATACTGGAGGGGTGCCGGAGGCGACAACGGAGGGACGGCCATGGCAAACCCGACCCAGCTCTATCTCCCGCTGCTCACCCACGCCGACGAGGCCGTGCGCCGCCAGGCCAGCCTGGTGCTGCTCAGCACCTACGGGGCGCGCGGGCTGACCTACCTGCGCCGCCTGCTCGACGCGCCCGAGGCGTCGGTGCGGGCCGAGGCGCGGGCCGCGCTGCTCGCCGTCGCCCAGGCTAGCGGCCTCCATGTCGAGCTCCAGCCCTTCCGGGGCATCTACGTGCGCTGCCTGGGCGAGCTCCAGGTCTTCGTCAACGGTCGCGAGGTCGCGCCGCAGGACTGGGCCCAGAGCGGCGGGGGGCGGGCCGGGGCGCGCAAGACGCAGGGCCTGTTCGCCTTCCTGGTCCACAGCGGGGGGCGCGGGGCCAGCCGGGCCGAGATCGTCGCCGCCGTGTGGAGCGAGCCGGTCGGCCCGAGCAGCCTGTCGCGGGCCCTGGGCGGGGTGCGCGAGCTGCTCGCGCAGCTCGGCTCGCCCGAACTGGCCGCCCAGGCCCTCAGCGTCGGCCGCGACCACGTGACCCTCAGCCCGGCGTCCTACCACAGCGACGCCGCCCTGCTGGAGCGCACCCTCGACCTGGCCTGCCAGCGCGAGCAGCAGGAGGATCTCGGCGCGGCCGCGCCGCTCTACCACCAGGTGCTCGAGCTCTACGACGGGCCCTATATGGACGCCGTGCCACGGGCGAGCGACTGGGGCCGCGAGCGCCGCGACCTGCTGGCCAACGCCTTCCTGCTCGCGAGCGAGCGCCTCGCCGAGCACGCCTATGGCCAGGGCAACTACCGCCAGTGTCTGGCCCTCTGCCGCAAAGCCCTGGCGGTTGACCCCGCCGCCGACGACCTGGTCAGCTGGCTGCTGCGCGCCTACGACGAGCTGGGCCTGTCCGTCGAGGCGGACCAGATCTACCGGCGCTACCTGGTCAGCGCCGAGGTCGATCCGCTGCGCGAGCCTGAGGACCCTGTCGTCCACACCTACAGCGCGATGCGCCACGTGCGGAGGCTACCGTCTGAGCCGCGCGAAACTTCCGCGAAAGGGCGCCTGTATCGTTGAGCCACGAGCCGCCGCTTGCCGTGCGGCGGCACCTGGAATGCCGGGAGCCCACTATGAAACACTCCATTGCCAGGATCCTCGGCACCGCCCTGATGGGGCTGGCGCTGCTCGCGTCGCCGCAGCCCGCGGCGCCGGCCGCGCCGGCCCCGTTCCTCGACCCGGCCGTGACCGCCGGCACCGGCGAGCAGGCGGTGATCGTGACCGCCGGGAGCGCCGCGCAGGCCGGTCGGGCGGTCGAAGCCGTCGGCGGTGCGGTCACCAGCGAGCTCTGGCTCATCAACGCCGTCGCCGCCCTGGTCCCCGAGGGCGCGGTCCGGCGGCTCGCCGCGCAGCCCGGCGTGAGCTCGGTGGTGGCCAACAGGGCCGTGCGCTCGAGCGAGTGGGACGGCTGGGTCACCGACCTGCCGCTGCCCGCCGCGTGGGGCGGCCGCCCCGACGTGCAGCCGACGGACGACCCCAGCGTTTGGCG
>DAOLDO010000934.1:0-2808 GCA_035327325.1 Chloroflexaceae bacterium
GCCCTTCCCGCGGGGCGCCTTCGGGATCGAGGGGCGCCTGGGCGAGCAGCCGGGCGAGTACGTGAACGGCGGCGTGATGCCCCTGGTGGGCGGCGAGCTGGCCCGCGGCGCCTTCCGCTACGGCTACGAGAGCTACGGCTTCGACATCCTCTACCGCTACGACGAACTGGTCCGCCGCACCGGCGCCACCTACCTCTGGTACTACCCGACCGGCGGCTTCGCGCCCGCCAACGAGTTCCTCCCCACCGACGGCTGGGGCTCGAGCGCGATGCTCGGCGCGCTGGTCGAGGGCGCTGCCGGCCTCGAGGACGCCGGCATCGCCTACAGCGCCGCCACCATCAGCCCGCGCTGGCTGGCCGCCCCGCGCGACCGGATCGGCCAGGCCTACGCCGTGGCCCGCTACGCCGCCTCGGGCGGGTACGCCGCCTACAGCTGGCGCCACGAGCCCGCCCCGCGCCCAGGCGCCGAGGGCCGCATCACGCTCGAGGCCACAGGATCGGGCGACGCGCTGAGGCTGCGCGTGCTGCTGCCGCCCCTCGCGAAGGAGGTGCGGGGCGTGCTGCTGAACGGGCGGCCCGTCGCCCCGCGCCTCGAGCTGGTCGGCGCCAGCCGCTACGTCGTCGTCGAAACACAAGGTCCGATTGTAAACGTGCAGGTCACGTACCGCTGAGGAACGGTAGCAGAAACCACGAAGGCCACGAAGAGCACGAAGGCCGGATAGAAGGTGTGCCGCTGCGAGTTCTTCTCGGCCGCTCGTGCAGCCGGGGACGGCGGGAGCGGCACCGGCCATGCGCCCCCGCTTCGTGACCTTCGTGCTCTTCGTGGTACATACCTTGCCGCCCATCCCGCGTAGCACCCTACCCCACGCTCGGCAGGCCGGCCAGGGCCATGGCCACCTCCTCGGAGGAGTACTCGAAGTCCTTGAGCTTGCCGGCCATGTAGTCGGTGTAGGCCTGCATGTCGAAGTGGCCGTGCCCGCAGAGGTTAAAGAGGATCGTCTTCGACTCCCCCGCCTCCTTGCAGCGCAGGGCCTCGTTGATCGCGCCGGCGACGGCGTGGTTGGCCTCGGGGGCGGGCAGGATGCCCTCGGCGCGGGCGAAGGTCAGGCCGGCGCCGAAGGTCTCGAGCTGCTGCACGGCGGTTGGCTCGATCTGGCCGAGCTCGACCAGATGGCTGACCAGGGGCGCCATGCCGTGGTAGCGCAGGCCGCCCGCGTGGATGCCCGAGGGCACGAAGGTGTGGCCGAGGGTGTGCATCTTGACCAGCGGGGTCATCCCCGCGGTGTCGCCGAAGTCGTAGGTGTACTTGCCCCTGGTCAGGCTGGGGCAGGCCGCGGGCTCGACCGCGACCACGCGCACGTCGCGCTCGCCGCGCAGCTTCGCGCCGATCAAGGGGAAGGCTATCCCCGCGAAGTTGCTGCCGCCCCCGGTGCAGCCCACCACGATGTCGGGGTAGTCGCCCGCCATCTCGAGCTGGGCCAGGGCCTCCTGGCCGATCACGGTCTGGTGCAGCAGCACGTGGTTGAGCACGCTGCCCAGGGCGTACTTGGTATCGTCGCGCTGGACGGCCACCTCGACCGCCTCGCTGATCGCGATGCCCAGGCTGCCGGTGCTGTCGGGGTGCTCGGCCAGGATGGCCCTGCCGGCCGCCGTCTCCTCGCTGGGGCTGGCGACCACGCGGGCGCCGTAGGTCTCCATCAGGGCGCGCCGGTAGGGCTTCTGGCCGTAGCTCACCTTGACCATGTAGACCAGGACCTCGAGGCCGAAGAGGGCCCCGGCGAAGGCCAGGGACGAGCCCCACTGGCCCGCGCCAGTCTCGGTCACCAGGCGCTTCACGCCCTCCTGCTTGTTGTAGTAGGCCTGGGCGACGGCGGTGTTCGGCTTGTGGCTTCCGGCGGGGCTGACGCCCTCGTACTTGTAGTAGATCTTGGCCGGCGTGTCGAGGGCCCGCTCGAGGCGGCGCGCCCGGTAGAGGGGCGTGGGTCGCCACTGGCGGTAGATCGCCTGCACCTCCTCGGGGATCTCGATCGCGCGCTCGGTGCTGACCTCCTGGAGGATCAGGGCCATGGGGAAGAGGGGCGCCAGGTCGGCCGGGCCGACGGGCTGCTTGGTGCCCGGGTGCAGCACGGGCGGCGGCGGCGCGGGCAGGTCGGCGGCCACGTTGTACCACGTCGTGGGCATGCGGCTCTCGTCGAGCAGGTACTTGACAGTCTCCATGCTGGTGCTCCTCCTTGGCGTGCGCGGCGCTGCGGGGATCAAAAAAACCCCTCGACCCCATGGAACTGGGGCGAGAGGCGAGAAGATCGCGGTGCCACTCTCGTTCGCAGCAGCGGGCTGCTGCAATCTTGGCGGGTACTGTCGGCGCGGCCTGTGGTCACGCGCGCTCCATACCCGGCGCCCTGGTAACGGTGGCGTCTCCGGCGGCGACTACTGGGGCGAACGCCCGTTCGGTCCGCGACTCACAGGCCCATTCCACCGCGTCGTGCGCGCCGGCCTCGCACCAATTGCCAGCTCGCTGGGCCGCCGTACCCGGTGTACTCTTCCTGATCGCAGTCGTTGGCTCTGAAGTTGGCGCGAGTATAGCACGCCCCTCGCCGGGGTGTCAACCGGACCTCAGCCCGACCCGTCGCCCTCGACGATGCGCAGGAAGGCGGCGACCACCTGGGGGTCAAAGTGGCGGCCGCTCTCCTCCCTGATCATGGCCAGGGCCCGCTCGCGGGGCCAGGCGGCCTGGTAGGGCCGGTCCGAGGTAACGGCGTCGTAGACGTCCACCACGGCGAAGATGCGGGCGGCCAGGGGGATCTCCTCG
>DAOLDO010000935.1:0-2797 GCA_035327325.1 Chloroflexaceae bacterium
CGTAGAGGCGCAGCCAGCGGGTCGAGAGCTTGTCGTAGTGCTCGGGGGCGCCGCGCACGCCGGGGAAGTCGGTCAGGCGGAGGATGTCCTCGATCGCCCAGCCGAGATCGCCGCCGCTGGCCTGGTCGAGGGCCGCGCTGATCGCGACGGCGGCGCTGCGGTGGCCGCCGCCCGTGTCCGAGATCGCAAACAGAATATCAACTGGCCTAACGGTCATCGGCGCGATCCTTCGCTAGGCAGCGCCGCCGTGTCAGCGGTGGCGCCTGCTCATGTAGTCGTCGATCACCTGCTCGACCACCTCGACCGCGGCGCGGGGGCGCGAGACGGCGCGGGCGCAGGCCCGCATCTCGGCCAGCAGCTGCGGGCTGGCCAGCAGGCGCTCGACGGTTGGGGGCACCGAGTCGCTCATGCGCAGCTGCGCCCCGGCCCCGGTGCTGACCACATAGTCGGCGTTCCACTCCTCCTGGCCCGGGATCGGGTCAATCAGCACCAGAGGCACGCCCCGGGCCAGCACCTCGCTGACGATCAGGCCGCCGGCCTTGGTGATCACCAGGTCGCTGGCCGCGATCAGGTCGTCCACGTAGTCCACGTAGCCGAGCAGCCTGATGCCGAGGCGCGCCGTGGGGCGCAGGTCGGCCAGGCTGGCGAGCAGGGTCGGGTTGCGGCCCGCGACGATCACCAGGGTGGCCTCGACCTGGCGGCGCAGCAGGCCCTGGACGATCGCGCGGGCGTGCTCGTCGTCAATGCCGCCGCCGAACAGGGTGATCACCCGCCCCTCGGCCGGCAGGCCCCTGCGCTCGCGCACCTCCTGGCAGTCCTTCGGCTCGGCGACGGCGGGGTCGATCGGGATGCCGCTGACCGTGATCTGGGCGGCGGCCACCCCGCGGGCGATCAGCTGGTCGCGGGTCTGCTCGTCCGGCACGAAGTAGCCGTCAATCTCGGTGTAGGTCCAGAAGGTGTGGGCGGCGTGGTCGGTGACCACGCAGTAGATCGGCTGGGTGAGCTGGGCGTTGCGCTTGTAGCGCACCAGCAGCTCCATCGGCAGGAAGTGGGTGCAGATGATCACCTCGGGCGCGAACGAGCGCAGCAGGTCCTTCAGGCCAGTGGTGCCGATGCTCTCGACCAGCTTGCGCACGTTGTTGGTGAACTCGGCCAGGTTGGGGTCGGCGTTGGTCTGGGTGTAGAAGTAGCCCCACACCAGGGGCGCCCGGTCGGTCAGCTCGAGGTACGAGCGTGCGTAGGCCACGCGGAAGAGGCGCGAGGTGTGGTCGAGCACGTCCTCGACCCGCACCTCGCCGGGCTGGCGGCGGGTGAAGGCTTTGGCCAGGGCCTCGGCGGCCCGCTTATGGCCCGTGCCCACGGTGGCGTGGAGCAGCAGAACACGCGGCATGATCGCTCCTCACAGTCCCGGCCCTTCCCCCTGCTGGGCATCGTACCACGATTCCGCGGGCGGCCCGCTGCGTTGACGGGTGGGGGCGGGCGTGCTACAATCGGGCCGCCTTTAACGCAGCCCCGTGAGGCTGTGAAGGAGCCACCACATGCCGACCCGACGCGTCATCGCGGCGCGCCCGCGCACACGCCCGTCTGCCCCGCCCCGGGGGGCGCGGGTTTTTTTGTGCCCGGCCGGCCGCCCCGAGAGGCACCATGAGCGAGCGTAAGCAGATCCTGACCGCCGACGATATCAGGCGGGCCCTGGTGCGCATCGCCCACGAGATTGACGAGCGCAACGGCGGCCTGGCCGAGGTGATCCTGGTCGGCATCAGGCGCCGCGGCGTGCCCCTCGCCGAGCGCGTCGCCGCCGCGATCGCCGACTTCGAGGGCGTGCGCGTGCCCGTCGGCCAGCTCGACATCACCCTCTACCGCGACGACCTGCGCCTGCGCGGCCCCGCGCCCCTGGTGCGCAAGACCGAGATCCAGCACGACCTGACCGGCAAGGTCGTGGTGCTGGTTGACGATGTGCTCTACACCGGGCGCACCGTGCGCGCCGCCCTCGATGCCATCGCCGACCTCGGCCGCCCCGCCCGCATCCAGCTCGCCGTGCTCGTTGACCGCGGCCACCGCGAGCTGCCGATCCGCGCCGACTTCGTGGGCAAGAACGTCCCCACCGCCCGCAGCGAGCGGGTCGAGGTGCGCCTGCGCGAGAGCGACGGCGCCGACGAGGTGCTGATAGTGCGCAGCGCTGACGCGTAGTGAGGTGTGAGGTGTGAGGTGTGAGATGTGAGGTGTGAAGCTTGCACGGCCGTGCTCGTAGCAGGATCACACCTCACACAGCGAGCGGGCGAATGCCGAAGGCATCCTCGAAGAGTGTGGCTCACACCGCAGGGGTGCATCGGGGAGGGGCGCAGCCTGCTGAGCCCCATCAACATAAGGACCAGCTATGACCGTCGATACCGCCCGCAGGCGCCACGTGCTCGACCTCGACGACTTCACGCCCGGCGAGATCGAGGAGGTCCTCGAGACGGCCGAGAGCATGAAGGAGGTGCTCTCGCGCGAGATCAAGCAGGTGCCGGCCCTGCGCGGGCGCAACGTGGTGAACATGTTCTACGAGGAGAGCACCCGCACGCGGATCAGCTTCGAGCTGGCGGCGCGGGCCCTCTCGGCCAACATCGTCAACTTCACCGCCCGCGGCAGCAGCGTCGAGAAGGGCGAGTCCCTGGCCGACACCGTGCGCACCCTCCAGGCCCTCGGCGCCGACATGGTGGTGATCCGTCACGGCGAGGCGGGGGCGCCCCACCTGGGGGCCCGCCCCTTCAACGGCTCGGGGATGAACCCCCGCGGACGGCGCCCCCCCCCCCCC
>DAOLDO010000936.1:0-2795 GCA_035327325.1 Chloroflexaceae bacterium
GCGCCCCTGCGCGCCCGCGAGGCGCCCGGCCTGCAGGCGCCCATCGTCGCCCGCATCCCCGAGGGCAGCGAGGTGACCCTGCGCGACGGCCCCGCCGAGGCCGACGGCTACACCTGGTGGCAGGTCGAGGCCGAGGGCGCCGCCGGCTGGGTGGCGGCCGGCTCGCCTGAGGGCGTGGTGTTCCTTGAAGTCGTCCCGTAGAGCCGGGCCGGCTCTACCGATGCGCTGGCGCCGGGCTGTCTTTACGGCGCCGAGCGCTCGCGCGGCGCCTCCAGCAGCGGCCCGTAGACCCCCCGCCGCTCGGGGGGGAGCATGGCCGCGATGCTGACCATCATCTCGTTGGTGCGCTGGTCCATCAGGTCGGGCGGGAGCTTGCCGTCGGCGGTGGGGGCCACGTGGTAGGGCTGGCCGACGGTCAGCACGACGGGCCGGCGCAGCATCGAGCCCCTGAGGCCGCCCTCGGTGCCGGTGATCGCCAGGGGCACGATCGGAACGCCGGCCTGCATGGCCATACGCACGGCGCCGCCCCGCCCGGCCTGCAGGGCGCCGCTGCGGCTGCGCGTGCCCTCCGGGAAGATCAGCAGCACCGCCCCCGCCTTCAGGGCCTCGACCACGGCGTCCATCGCCGCCAGGTCGCGCTTGCCGCGCCTGATCGGGATGACGTTCATGGTGCGGAACCACCAGCCCACGACCGGGTTCTCGAACAACTCGGACTTGGCCAGCCAGGAGAGCCGGTACTTAAAGGGCAGCAGCACGCCGATCACCGGGATGTCCAGCCAGCCGATGTGGTTCATGACCAGGATCATGCCGCCGGACTCGCGGGGGGGCAGCCGCTCGCCGCCGACCAGGCTCCAGCGGAACCAGCCGATCAGCCGCAGGAAGTTGAAGCCCACCCACAGCAGCCCGTACATCAGCGCGCCTGCCATAGTCGATCTCTCCAAACTTGCTCGATCAGGTGCCGTGCGTAGCGCCACTGGCAGCGCCGGAGGTGTGAGGTGTGAGGTGTGCATGGCACTGCCCCTCGGAATCACACTTCACACAGCGAGCGAAGCGTGCGTCTCACACCTCAGACTTGCGCGCCCTAGCGCTGCACCCCGAGGCCGAGGGCGTAGACCAGGTAGCCGCCGAGCCACCCGCCGACGAGCAGCAGGGCGGCGCCGAGGGCGTGGAGCCGCAGGTAGCCGCGGCGGGACTCCGGGTCGGCCAGGATGCCGGCGTTGCGCCGCCGCCGCAGCAGGGCCTGGCCGTAGACCGCGAGGGCGGCCAGGTTGGCGATGGCGTGGGCGTTGACCCAGCCGATCGTGGCGTTGTCGCGCGGCGCGTCGGGGCCGGCCAGCTGGCGCACGGCGTCGAGGGTGCCGGTGAGCAGGGCGACCACCCCGGCCAGCCAGCCCACCAGCAGGCAGTGGTAGGCGCTTGTCTCCCACCCACCGCCCCGGCGCAGGGCGAGCACGGTGAAGGCCCCGCTCACCAGCAGCAGGGCGAGGGGGAAGTGGACGGTGAACGGGTGGAGGGCGTACATTGCGCGCCGATTATAGCACAGGCCCGCCCTTCTCGAGGGGCGCCACCGCCGTCTCGCGCAGGGGCGCCGCCCCCGCGGGGCGCAGGGCGCCCTCCTCCGCGGGCGGCGGGCTCGCCACCACGCCCTCGCGCCGGCGGATCACGCGCTCGGCCAGGGCCTGGACCACGGCCACGGCTGGCACGCCGAAGGCGATCCCGGTGATGCCGCCGAGCTTCCAGCCCACCAGCACTACGAACAGCACCAGGCCCGGCGAGAGGCTGAGGATGCGCCCGAGCAGCCGCGGCTCGACCACGTAGCCCATCATGTTCTGGCCGACCAGGACCAGCGTGACGGGCAGGAGCGAGGCGGGCCAGGGCAGGCTGAGCAGCAGGATCAGCACGGTGAGCCCACCGCCGATGATGCCGCCGAGGTAAGGCAGCAGCCGCACCAGGGCCAGGGGGCCGATCCAGAGCAGCCAGCCGGGGGTCTGGAAGGCGGCCAGCACGCCGATGCTCAGGGCCATGCCCAGGGCCCAGATCGCCAGATGGCCCCTGATCGCCGCCGAGTAGGTGCGCCGCACATCGTCGTAGAGCCACTCGGCGCCGCCCGTCCAGCGCGCCGGCAGCAGGGCCCGGCCGATCGAGCGCAGCGAGTCGTCGCCCGCCGACATCGCCGCCGCCACGCCGACGACCAGCAGGAACTGGCCGCCCAGGCTGAGCAGGGTGAGTGACCAGGCCAGGACCGTGGGCCCGACCTGCTGGGCCAGTTCGCCAATCTCGAGCCCCCTGGCGGTGTTGATCGGCACGGCGACGCGGTGCTCGCGCAGCCAGATCAGGAAGCCGTCGAGCTGGCTGGTGGTCCGCTCGATCGCCGGCGGGAGGGCCGCCGGCAGGACGCTGGCCTGGGCGGCCACGGGCGCGCTCAGGGCGGCCACCACCAGCAGCACGCTCAGGTAGCCGAGGGCCCAGGCGAAGGGGGCCTTGAACCAGCGCCTGAGCCGCTCGACCATCGGCTCGAGCAGCAGGTTGAGCATCCAGGCGAAGCCGAAGATGGCCAGCACGTCCGCGAAGCGCCCGAGCAGCCCGAAGAGCTCGCTGAGCAGCCACCAGGCCGCCGCCACCCCCACCAGGATGAACACGCTGTTCTGCGCCCGACTAGTCATGGCCGCGCCCCCTGCACCCGCCTGAGCCGCCGGTCGCATTGTAGCAGATTGGCCCGCCCGAGGTCGACCCGCTCGCGTGCTGAGCTTAGGCTCTTCTCCGGCGTTCGGCGCGGCGGGGCGGCCACGCTGGGC
>DAOLDO010000937.1:0-2788 GCA_035327325.1 Chloroflexaceae bacterium
GGGGGGGGGGTGGGCGCGGCGGCCCCCCGCGGGGGCGAGGCGCAGCCGAGCCTCACCCCCGCCCCCGTAGCGCGTACCTGACCCCCTCCTCGAGGTCCGCTCTGGTGACGATCCCGCTGAGGTCCACGCCGAGGGCGACGATCGTCTGGGCGACGTCGGGACGGATGCCGGTGAGCACGGTGCGGGCGCCCAAGAGCTGCACGGCCCTGGCGGCCTGGAGCAGGGCGTTGGCGACCTGGGTATCTACCAGGGGCACGCCGGTGATGTCGAGGATCACCAGCTCGGCCCGCTGCTCGGCCACCGACGCGAGCAGCGCCTCGACGATTCGGCCGGCCCTGAAGCTGTCGAGGGAGCCGACCAGGGGCAGCACGATCGCGCCGGGGGCGATGCGCAGAATGGGCGTCGAGAGCTCGGCGAGGAGGGCGGCCTGGCCCCTGATCGTCGCCTCCTGCTCGGCGCTCTGGCGCCGCAGCTCCTCGGCGCGACGCAGCTCGGTGATGTCCGTCCTGACGCCGACGGTGCCCCCGCCGGGCATGGGCCGGTCTACCGAGCGCACCCAGCGCCCGTCGCTCAGCTGGTACTCGACCGGCTCGCCGCTCCTGTGGCTCGCGAGGCGCTCGGCCACGTAGGCATCCTCGTCGGCGGGGGCGGCCATGTACTGGCCCCGCTGCACGCCCGCCCGCACGAGCTCGCCGAAGGCGCGCCCCGGCGTGAGCATGTCGCCGAGCAGGTGGTAGAGCGCGCGGAAGCGCCGGTTGCAGAAGATCAGCCGGTCGTCGGCGTCGAAGAGGGCGAAGCCGTCGGAGATGCTCTCGACCGCCTCGCGGAACTGCCGCAGGACCTGGCTCGCCTCGGCCTCGGCCATCTGCCAGCGCGTCACGTCGCTCAGCTGCCAGACGAAGCCGCCCGCCGCGATGGGGGCGAGGTTGCACAGGCACCAGCGCTCGGGCGGCTCCGCCAGCACGGCCTCGAAGCAGACCCGGGGCAGCGCGCCGGCCAGCAGCGCGTCGAGCTCGGCCGCGACCGGGCCCCACTCCTCGGGCGCCCAGCGGAACAGGGCGGCGCACGCGTCGCTCAGGCTGCTGCCGACGCCCGTGTGGAAGAAGACGTCGCGCCAGGCGGCGTTGGCCGCCTGCACGGTTCCGTGAGCATCAATCAGCGCGCATGGCTCCGGCAGAAGCTCGATCAGGTCGGGCAGAGTTGCGTCGCTCCTGTCGGCTCCGTCGCGTGTCGGGTGAGTCATTACGGGGCTCCTCTGGGCAGTGGTCGCTAGGCAGGATGAGAGCTTTCTCATTTTACCACGGGGGGGTAGCCAAAGCTATGCATGTGTGGTACAACTTATGCACAGGTATTGCAAAGGTTTTTCACGGGGTCTCTGATGGAGCTCAACGGGAAGACAGCCCTGGTCACTGGCGGCGGGCGGGGCCTGGGGCGCGCCGTGGCCCTGGCCCTGGCTCAGGCGGGCGCCGCCGTGGCCGTCCTCGCCCGCACTGGCGACGAGGTGGCTGAGACGGCCTGGCTGATCGAAGAGCAGGGTGGCCGGGCCATGGCCCTGCAGGCCGACGTGAGGAATATTGCACAGGTTTCAGAGGCGGTAGACACGGCCGGGGAGCGTCTGGGCCCACTGCATATCCTGGTCAACAGCGCGGGCGTCGGTCTGCGCGCACCGCTTCAGGAGACCACTGAGGACCAGTGGGACGCGGTCGTGGACACCCTCCTAAAGGGCACGTTCCTGGCCTGCCGGGCCGTGCTGCCGCAGATGCTCCCCCTGGGCGGCGGCAACATTATCAACGTCACCGCGCCGCTCGATCGCATGACCGTGCCGGGCTTCGCCGCGTACTACGCGGCAAAATGCGGCGTTGACGGCATGACTCGGGTCCTGGCGAAGGAGCTGCGGCGCCACGGGATCAACGTCAACGCTGTGCACCCGGGCGGCTGGGCCGACACCAGGCTGGTGCGCGAGACGGTGCCCGAGGTGCGCGCGGGCTTCCTTCCGCCCGACGAACTGGGCGCCGCCACCGTGGCCCTGGCCGCCTTGCCGCCGCGGGCCCAGACCGGGCAGACCATTGACGCCCATGAGTGGCAGGCCCAGCGGATCTAGATCGGGCCGAAATTGAGCCTTGACAAATCCTGTGCAAAGCATAGAATATAAAACACCAAAAGGTTGAGGCTCAGGATATCTTCATAGTTAAAGACTCCCCGCGCCACCCCCCGCATACGTGACCCGGTCGCCCCGGGCACCCTCGCCACGGGGCGGGGCCCGCTCCGCCCACTGACTGAGGAGAAGACGCCGTGAACGCCTTTCGCCGGGTTAGCGACAGCGACGAGGTGCTGGACCAGGAGCAGGCCGAGGGCGACCGCGAGGACAGCGCCTGGGGCGCAGAAGAGGCCGAAGCCGAGGCCGAGGCCGAGGCGGAGCACGACGAGGCAGACAGCAACGACAACGAGCCCGTCGAGGACTCGGTGCAGCTCTACCTCCAGGAGATCGGGCAGGTAGCCCTGCTGACCGCGGAGGAAGAGCGCGACCTGGCAATGCAGATCACCCGGGCCAAAGAGGCCCGCCTGCGGCTGAGCGACGAGGACTACGCCGACGGCCGCGAGCGCATGGCCCTCGAGCTGCAGGCGGCCCGCGGCGAGGAGGCCCGCCGCAAGCTGATCCAGGCCAACCTGCGCCTGGTGGTCAGCGTGGCCAAGAAGTACATCGGCAGCCCGATGGCCTTTATGGACCTGGTGCAGGAGGGCAACATCGGCCTGATGCGGGCGGTCGAGAAGTTCGACTACACCAAGG
>DAOLDO010000938.1:0-2788 GCA_035327325.1 Chloroflexaceae bacterium
GCTGCTCGCCGCGGCGGCCCTGGTCTACCCGGCCCTGATGATCGCCTTCACGGCGGCCCGCTCGCTGCCCCTGGCCATGCTACTGCTCGGCCTCGCCGGCTGGGCGGGCGTCACCACCATGGCCCTGACCAACACGCTGATCCAGTCGGTCGTGCCCGACAACCTGCGCGGCCGCGTGATGAGCGTCTTCACGCTGCTGCTGATGGGCCTCAGCCCGATGGGCGGTATGCTGGCGGGGGCGATCGCCGAGGCGGTTGGCAGCGTGCCTCTCGTCGTTGCCACCAGCGCCGCCGTCGGCTGGGCGATCGTCGGCGCCGTGACCCTGCGCACGCCGTTCCTGCGCCGGCTGTAGGCCCGGGCCGCCCCTGCGTTGCGATGATCGCGGGACCGCGCCGGGCCGGCTCAGCCCGCCTCGGCGCGGCGGCTCTACGGTATAATGGCGCCTATGATCGCGTCCACGCCTGTCCGCGCCGCCCGGCTGGCCGCCTGCCTGCTGCTGGTCGCGCTCTGGCTCGCCGCCTGCGCGGCCCCCACGCCGCCCGCCCCCGCGACGGCCACGGCCCTGCCGCCCACCCCTTCGCCCGTTGCCGTCGCCGCGACCGCGACCAGCGTGCCCACCGCCGCCCCGCCGCCCACGCCCACGCCCGCGCCCCAGGCGCTCACCCTGTGGGTCGCCGAGGAGGGCCCGGCCCTGGACGTCGTGCGCGAGCTGGCCGCAGAGTTCTCGGTCGAGTCCGGCGCGCCGATCGAGGTGGTCGCCCGGCCGCCCGACGGCCTCCGCCTGAGCCTGGCGACGGCGGCCCTGGCCGGCGACTCGCTGCCCGACCTGCTCTGGGCCGACGGCGAGGCCCTGGCCGGCCTGCTCGCCGACGACCGCCTCCAGCCCCTCGACCCGGCCCTCGCAGCCGACGACCTGCTCCCCGCCCTGCGCACGGCCGCCACGGCCGACGGCGAGCTGTGGGGCGCGCCGGTAGCGGCGAGCGGGGGGCTGCTGCTGCTCTACAACCGGGCCATGGTCCCGGCGGCGCCCCGGTCGAGCGACGCCCTGATCGTCGGCGCCCGCGCCGCCCAGACCCCCGAGGTGGCCGGCATGGTCATGGCCTGGGACGAGGCCCGCTGGCTGCTGCCGTGGCTCTACGCCTTCGGCGGGGCGCCCACCAGCCCCGATGGGCTCGCGGTCACCCTCGACACGCCCGCGATGACGCCCACCCTCAACCTGGTGCGCGAGCTCTACACCGCCGCGCCGAAGAACGGGGCAGGCTACGCCCGCGGGCGCCGCCTGCTCGCCCAGGGCTACGCCGCCTACGCCATTGACGGTGACTGGTCGCTGCCCATGTACCGGGCCGTGAGCGACACGCTCGACCTCGGCATCGCGCCCATGCCGGTGGTGCCGGCCACGGGCCGCGCCGCCGCCCCGACGCTCAACGGCACCTACCTGATGCTGGCCCGCGAGCTTGCGGGCGAGCCCCTCGCGCGGGGCCGAGCCTTTGCCGGCTTCCTGGCCGATCCCGCCACCCAGGACCGCCTGGCCCAGGCCCTCGGCCGCCTGCCGCCCACGGTCTCCGCCCTCGAGCGCCCCGGCGCCCCCTGGGCGGCGGACCCCGCCCTGGCCGCCGCGGCCGCCCTCGCGGGCCAGGCCCCGGGCCTGCCGCCTACGGTGGCGGCCCGCTGCGCCCTCTACGGGATCGACGTGTGGCTGCCGAGCCTGCTCAGGGGAAGCATCCCCGCCAGCGAGCTCCCGCTGCGCATGCAGCGCGAGGCCGAGGCGTGTGTTGCCCGCTCGAGCTGAAACGCTGGGCCCCCCGCGAGCGTACTATACATAGGCACCCGCGGACACACGTACTCCGGAGGGTCGTATGCACTGTCAATCCTGCGGCGCGGATCTCCCTGACGATGCGCGCTTCTGTATCGAGTGCGGCGCCGATGTAGGCGCCGCCCCCGCCAGCACCGGGCCCACGGTCCATCTGCCGAGGAACCCCGAGGCGGCCGTGGCCTGCCGCGCGTGCGGGGCCACAAACCCCGACTTCGCCGCCTTCTGCGTGCGCTGCGGGCAGCCGATCGGCGCGCCCGCGCCGGCCTCCGCCGGCCCGATGGGGCCGCAGAGCCTTGCCCGCCGTGCCGCGCCCCCGCAGCGCGCCTACAGGGGCCGCCACAGGCCGGCCCGCGGGTGGGAAGGCATCTCGGGCGCCCTCTTCCTGATCGGGCTCGGCGCCCTGTTCCTGCTCAAGCTGCCCTTCTGGCCCGGCATCCTGGTCGTGATCGGCATCGTCGCCTTCACCGCCGAGGCCCTGCGCGGCCGTCCACTCGAGGGCATGGGGACGGTGATCTGGATGTTCGGCCTGGCCGTCATGTTCACGGTGCCCCGCCTCTGGTGGCCGGGCATCCTGGTCCTCGTCGGCCTGAGCGTGCTGCTCGAGATGATCAAGAGCGCGGCGCGACGGCCGTAGGTTGACACGCCGGGGGCGTTGCACTACACTGGCACGAACCTTCGGCGGGGCGCGGGGGGCCTGAGTGGCGGCCCGCCGCCCCATGCCCGCTGCCTCGGGCGTCTGGCCATGGGTCGGATCGTCGCAGTCACCAACCTGAAGGGCGGGATCGGCAAGACCACCACGGTGGTCAACCTCAGCGCGGGCCTGGCCCTGAAGGGCGCCCGCGTGCTGCTGGTGGACGTAGACGCCCAGGGCAACCTGGCCATGGCCCTCGGCCTCAGACCGCGCCGCACCCTCTACGAGGTGCTGGTGGACGGCGCCCGGGCCGCCGACTGTCTGACCCCCGCCCGCCCCAACCT
>DAOLDO010000939.1:0-2787 GCA_035327325.1 Chloroflexaceae bacterium
CGTTCACCCAGGTCAGCGAGTAGCGGCCACGCGCCGGCGCAGCAGCGGCTCGCGCACCGCCGCCGCGTCCAGCCCACTCGCGCCGAGGAAGCGCACGAAGCGGGCGAACGCGCGCGCCAGGGCCTCCGCGAAGGCGTCGTCCTCGCCGAGGGCCGGGTCCTCCAGCCACAGGCCCAAGATGACGAGGACGCGGGCGGCGCGGTCGAGCCGGCTGTCGAAGCGGGCGACGAGCCGGTCGCCCCAGAGGACCGGCAGCGTGTAGTAGCCATAGCGGCGCCGGCCGGCGGGCTTGTAAACCTCCCAGACATACTCGAAGCCGAACAGCTCGGCGGCGCGCCCGCGCGCGCTGACCTGGTCGAGCGGGGCGAGGAAGACGGCCTCGTCGGTCGTGCTGGTCTCGAGGGGCGCCCAGGCCGCGGGCACGCGCCCCGCGCCCAGCTCGCGCAGCGCCTCGGCGTCGCCCGCGAGGGCGTAGTGGGCGGCCTTCCAGCCCTCGACGCGCACCTCGACCAGCTCGCCGTCGGCCAGCAGCGCGTCACGAAGCTCGCGCGCCCGGGTGAACGGCACGCCGCGGAAGTAGGCATCGGCCGTGCGCTTCAGCCGCGACAGGCCCGCGAAGGCGACCTCCTTCTTGATCAGGAAGCGGTCGGCCTCGTCGTCGTCGCTCTCGCGGAGCAGGTGGGCCGGCGCCACCGCCTCGGCGAGGGCGTAGACGCGCTCGAACTCCTCGCGGTGGTGGGTCATCGCCTCGCCGGTGCGCCACAGGTAGTACAGGGCGAGGGCGCTGTCCTTGCGACCGCGGTAGCTCTGGGTGCGCGTGCGCGTGGCCATGGCGAAGTCGCGGTTGCTCACGGTGCCGCGCTCGCGCAGGGCGGTCCGCAGCTCGGCGATGGCGTCGGCGTGCTCGCGGGCCATAGCGCTGACCCGCGAGTCCACGTCGGGCCCACCGTCGCGCTCGCGGCGCATGATCACGCGCCAGTGGGGCAGCTCGTCCATCGGGCGCGTTGCCAGCCAGCCGCCCCAGTCGAAGAACTTGCGCTGCCGGTAGGCCGCCTCTTCCCACATGCCGGGGGCGTAGTCGAGCACGCGGCTGTGCAGCGCGAGGTCGTGGCTGCGGGCGACGATCTGGAGCGGGTCGAGCTGCAGGTACTCCATCGCGCCCATGGCCTGCTCGGCGCCCGCCAGGCCGCGCCAGCGCCGCCCGGGCCACAGGCCCTGCTTGCCCAGGATGAAGCGCCGGGCCGTCTCGAGGTCGGTGGTCAGCATGGGGGCCTGCCCCTGTCGGACACTGCGCCCAGGTGCTCACACCCCCGGCGGCGTCAGGCGAAACTCTGCCGGTCAAATGTAGAACGAACGAGCGGGCCTGTCAAGCTCGCGATTGCGCCACGCCCGCGCGGTTGTTATGATGGCGGGGGTTACACCGGCGCCACGCCGCCCCACAGGAGCCTCCGCGAGCGATGCCGACGATCAGACACAACCACCGTGCGTTCCGCTTTCTCTGGGCGACCCAGCTGGTCGCCACTCTGGCCAACGAACTGACCACGATCGGCGTCGTCGTGCTGGTCTTCGGCTCGACCGGCTCGGCGCTGCAGGCGACGGGCGTGCTGGTCGCCCGCAACCTGCCGCCGCTGCTGTTCGGGCCCTTCGTCGGCAGCATCGTGGACCGCTGGCCGCGCCGGGCACTGCTGGTGGCCGCCAACCTGGCCCGCGCCGGCCTGCTCGGCGCGTTCGCGCTCGCCGCCGCCGCGGGCGCGGGCGGCCTCTGGGCCGGCTACCTGCTGGTCTTCGGGCTGACCCTGGTCGAGATCGTGCACAAGCCCGCGCTGCTCGCCACGCTCCCCGTGGTGGTGCCCACCGACCGCCTGGTCTGGGCCAACAGCGTGCTCTTCACGACGACCCAGGTGGTGTTCACGCTGGGCTACACGGTCGGCGGCGTGCTGACCACGGCCGCGGGGCCGCAGCTCCTGGCGGCACTCAACGGCGGTCTGTTCCTGCTCGCCGCCGGGTGCGCCGGGCTGATGGGCGCGATCGCCGGCCCGGGCCGCGCGGTCGCGAGCGTGCGCTTCTGGCGCAACGTGGTGGACGGCTTCGCCTACCTGCGCGAGCACCGGCTCGCCCGCGCCCTGATCACCGTCGAGTTCCTCGAGTCCTGGCCCCACGGCGTGTGGACCTCGGCGCTGATGCTGAGCTTCACCGTCCAGGCCCTCGGCGCCGGCGTGGACGCCTGGGGCTACCAGGGGGGCGCGTTCTTCGCGGGGCAGCTCCTCGGCGCATTGCTGGCCCTCTCGTTCGCGCGCCGGCTGGCGCGGCGCCCCGGCTGGATCATCATCGCCAACGGCTTCCTGATGAGCGCCTTGACCTTTGCCTACGCGGCCTCGCCCTCGGTGCTCGTCGCGGTGCTGGTCTCGCTGGCCTTCGGGCCGCCATTCGCCCTGCGCGACGTCGCCCAGGACTCGCTGCTCCAGACCACGGTGGCGGCGGAGATGCTCGGCCGCGTGTACGCGCTCCGCGAGATGTTCGCGCGCATGGCCTTCCTGGTCGGCGGGCTGCTCTTCGCGCAGCTGGCGGACACGGTCGGCCTGCGCGAGATCTACGCCCTCGCGGCGGCGCTGTACGGCCTCACCGCGCTCTACACGCTCTGGAGCGCGGTGCTGCGCCGCAGCCGGCTCGAGACGGCGCCGGCGCCGTAGCCGGGGGCCAAAAGGCCCCGGCTGGCGGCGCCGAAGGCCGCCTGCGCGGCCTCCCCCAGCCGGCCCTGGCCCGCCTCGACCGTTGCCAGCCCGCGGT
>DAOLDO010000940.1:0-2785 GCA_035327325.1 Chloroflexaceae bacterium
GGCTCGGGGCCAGGGCCTGAAAGAGCAACCCCAGGCCCCGCCGTGGTGATATTCAGAAGCGGATCCCCCCGCCGGACGCGCGCTACGACAGCGTGCTGGTCCAGAAGTTCATCAACAAGGTGATGGAGCGCGGCAAGAAGAGCGTGGCCGAGCGCATCGTCTACGACGCCCTCGACCTGGCCGCCGAGCGCACCAAGAAGCCGCAGCTCGAGGTCTTCGAGCAGGCCCTGCGCAACGCGAGCCCGGCGATCGAGGTCAAGCCCAAGCGGGTCGGCGGCGCCACCTACCAGGTGCCCGTCGAGGTCAAGAGCGACCGGCGCTACGCCCTGGCGATGCGCTGGCTGCTGATCTCCGCCCGCTCGCGCAGCGGCCGCCCCATGCACGAGCGCCTCGCCAACGAGCTGGTGGACGCCTTCAACAACACCGGCAACACGATCAAGCGCAAAGAGGACGTGCACAAGATGGCCGAGGCCAACAGGGCCTTCGCCCACTACGGCCGGCTGTAGAGACGCCCCGCGGGGGCTGCTGCCGGCTCATCGTGGCCCCAAAAAAGCTAACCAGCGGCGACCGCAAGGCGCCTCGACCTAGGAGTAGGGATCGGTATGCCACGCCAGTTCGAGCTCGATAAAGTCCGCAATATCGGCATCATCGCCCACATCGACGCGGGCAAGACCACGACGACGGAGCGCATCCTGTTCTATACCGGGCGCACCTACAAGATCGGCGAGGTCCACGAGGGCACCGCGACGATGGACTGGATGCCCCAGGAGCAGGAGCGCGGCATCACCATCACCTCGGCGGCCACCACCGCCCAGTGGAAGCTGGGCGATACGGTGTACCGGATCAATATCATTGATACCCCCGGCCACGTTGACTTCACGGTCGAGGTCGAGCGCTCGCTGCGCGTGCTCGACGGCGGCGTGGTGGTCTTCGACGGCGTCGCCGGCGTCGAGCCCCAGTCGGAGACGGTGTGGCGCCAGGCCGATAAGTACAGCGTGCCGCGCATCTGCTTCGTCAACAAGATGGACCGCACCGGCGCCAGCTTCGAGCGCTGCGTCGGCATGATCGTCGAGCGCCTCGGCGCCAGGCCCGCCGTGGTCCAGCTGCCGATCGGCGCCGAGGATACCTTCCGCGGCGTGATTGACCTGTTCTCGATGCGGGCCACCCTCTGGAAGGACGACCTCGGCAAGGAGCGCGAGGAGACCGACGTCCCCGCCGAGATGCTCGAGCGGGCCCAGAAGGCCCGCGCCGACCTGGTCGAGGCCATCGCCGAGACCGACGACGAGCTGACCCTGCTCTACCTCGAGGGCGAGGAGCTGGGCGTCGAGGAGCTCAAGCGCGGCCTGCGCAAGGCGACGATCGAGGGCAAGCTCGTGCCGGTGCTCTGTGGCGCCGCCCTGAAGAACAAGGGCGTCCAGAAGCTGCTCGACGCGGTGATCGAGTACCTGCCCTCGCCCCTCGAGCGCCCCGCCGTGCAGGGCACCCTGCCCGGCCAGGTGATGGGCGAGGAGGGCGTCGAGGCGATCACCCGCGAAACGAGCGACAGCGCGCCGTTTAGCGGCCTGGTCTTCAAGATCGTCGCCGACCCCTACGTGGGCAAGCTGGCCTACTTCCGGGTCTACTCGGGCACGATCGAGAAGGGCAGCTATGTGCTCAACTCGACCCGCGGCCAGCGCGAGCGCCTCGGCCGCATCCTCCAGATGCACGCCAACCACCGCGAGGATATCGAGCAGGTCTACGCCGGCGATATCGCCGCCATGGTCGGCCCCAAGCAGAGCTTCACCGGCGACACGATCTGCGACCCCGACAAGCCGATCGTGCTCGAGAGCATCCGTTTCCCCGAGCCCGTGGTCGAGCTGGCGATCGAGCCCAAGACCAAGGCCGACCAGGATAAGATGGCCGTCGCCCTTAACCGCCTCAGCGAGGAGGACCCGACCTTCCGGGTCTACACCGACCAGGAGACCGGGCAGACGATCATCAAGGGCATGGGCGAGCTGCACCTCGAGGTGATCGTTGACCGCATGCGCCGCGAGTACAAGGTCGAGGCCAACCAGGGCAAGCCCCAGGTGTCCTACCGCGAGACGATCACCCAGCCCTCGGAGATCCACACCCGCTTCGTCCGCCAGACGGGCGGCAAGGGCCAGTTCGCCGAGGTCAAGATCCGCTTCGAGCCCCAGGAGCCCGGCAAGGGCTTCGAGTTCGTCAATGGGATCACCGGCGGCGCCATCCCGCGCGAGTTCATCGGCCCGGTCGAGCAGGGCATCAAGGAGGCCATGCAGACCGGCGTGATGGCGGGCTACCCCGTCGTTGACCTGAAGGCCACCCTCTACGACGGCTCCTTCCACGAGGTGGACTCGTCCGAGATGGCCTTCAAGATCGCGGCCTCGATGTCGCTGAAGGACGGCGTGCGCAAGGGCCGCCCCCAGCTGCTCGAGCCGATCATGAAGGTCGAGACCACCACCCCCGAGGACTTCCTCGGCACGGTGCTCGGCGACCTCAACTCGCGCCGCGGCCGCGTCGAGGGCATGGAGGCCCGCGGCAACGCCCAGGTGGTGCGCGCCTTCGTCCCCCTCGCCACCATGTTCGGCTACACCACCGACCTGCGCTCCGCCACCCAGGGCCGCGCCACCTCCTCGATGGAGTTCGACCACTACGAGGCCCTGCCCGATGCCCTGGCCAGGGAGATTATCGAGAAGCGCAGCTCGAGCTAGGAGAGCGTGGGGGGGCCCGCTCCCCCCACACCCCCGTCGCACGGACATCCCTGTTCCTGCGCCGCCCCCCTGGG
>DAOLDO010000941.1:0-2781 GCA_035327325.1 Chloroflexaceae bacterium
CACCCCGCCGGGCGCCGCAGGCCTCGAGCTTACCGCGGGCGGCGCCGAGCTGCGCCTCGTCGCCCCGGCCCTGCTGGCCCTCGCCGGGGCCGACCTCGGCGCGAGCCTGGACGACCGGCCCATGCCGCTGTGGCAGGCCGTCAGGGCGCCGGCCGGGGCGCGGCTGCGCCTGGCCGGACGCCGCGGCGGCTGGGGCGCCAGGGCCTATCTGGCCGTGGCGGGCGGCGTCGCCGTGCCGCCCGCCCTCGGCAGCAGATCCACGGACCTCGCCGGGGCCTTCGGCGGCCACGAGGGGCGCCGACTACGGGCGGGCGACCGGCTGCCTGTGGGCGAGCCCGCGCCCCTGGCGGCCCTGGCCGCCGGTGCCCGCTGGCCCGCCGCCTTGCGCCCGCCCTACGGTCCCCGCCCGGCCCTCAGGCTGGTCCCGGGCCCCCACCTGGCCTACCTCGCGCCGGGCGCCCTGGCGGCCCTGGCAGGGTCCACCCTGCGGGTCAGCGCGACATCGAACCGCATGGGCTACAGGCTCGAGGGCCTGGCCTTGCCCCACGCCGCCCCGTGCAGCCTGCCCTCCCTCGGCGTGGTGCCGGGCGCGGTGCAGGTGCCGCCCGACGGCGCGCCGATCCTGCTGATGGTGGACGCGCAGACCACGGGCGGCTACCCGGTGCTCGGCACCGTAGCCACGGCCGACCTGCCCGTGGCCGCCCAGCTGCTCCCGGGGGACGAGCTGCGCCTGGCGCCCGCGAGCGCGGAGGAGGCCCTGGCGGCGCTGCGGGCCCAGGCGGCCGCCCTGGCCGCGCCCCTCGAGGGCGACGAGGGCGAGCTCCTGGCCGGCCTGGCGGGGGCCCTGGATGCGGGCTTCCCTTTCGCCGACGACTGATCTACCATTAGGACAGGGCACGATAGGGCGAATGGGCCTGCCGAGCGATGCGCCCGTCGGCGCCGGCCTGCTAGAGTGACAGCCGGCCGGCGCGGGGCCGAGGCGGGGCACACACCTCAGCCCGCTGCCCGGCAGCGACCAGACGAGATGAGGAGACAGCGTGGAGCCGACGGCGAGCCTGCCAAGAGCCGCGAGCAGCTTCGTGGGGCGCGAGGGCGAGCGCCGCGCCGTGGCCGAGCTGCTGCGCCGTGGCCGGCTGCTCACGCTCACCGGCCCTGGCGGCGCCGGCAAGACCCGGCTGGCCATGGAGGTGGCGGCCGACCTGGCGGGCGAGTTCGCCGAAGGCGTGGCCGTGGTCGCTCTGGCCAACGTGCGCCGGGCCGACGCGGTGCTGCCGGCGGTGGCCCTGGCCCTCGGCCTGCGCGACCAGGGGGCGCGCAGCCCCTACGAGAACCTGGTGCGCCACCTGCGCGGCCGCGAGCTGCTGCTGGTGCTCGACAACTTCGAGCAGGTGGCCGCGGCGGCCGAGGCGGTGGCGGCGCTGCTGGCCGCGACGGAGGGGCCGCGCCTGCTGGTGACGAGCCGGGGCGCCCTGCGCATCAGCGGCGAGCAGGAGTTCCCCGTCGCCCCGCTGGCGCTGCCGCCCGAGGGCGAGGCCGACTCGCCGGCCGTGCGGCTCTTCGTTGACCGGGCGCGGGCGGTGCGCCCCGACTTCGCCCTCACCGCCGAGAACGCCGCGACCGTGGCCGCCATCTGCCGGCGCCTCGACGGGCTGCCCCTGGCGATCGAGCTGGCGGCCGCACGCACCCGGCTGATGCCGCCGGCGGCCCTGCTGGCCCGCCTGGGCCGGCCCCTCGACATCCTGACGGGCGGCCCGCGCGACCTGCCGGCCCGTCACCAGACCCTGCGCGACGCGATCGCCTGGAGCTACGAGCTGCTGGAGGCGGACGAGCAGCGGCTGCTCAGGCGGCTGGCGAGCTTCTCGGGCGGCTTCAGCCTGGGGGCGGTCGAGGCGGTGTGCGGCGACGGGGACGACGGGCGCCCGGCCCTCGAGCTGCTGGCGGCCCTGGCCGACAAGAGCCTGATCGCGCCCGTGGACAGCGCCGACGAGCCGCGCTTCACCATGCTCGAGACGATCCGCGAGTACGCCGCCGACCTGCTGGCGGCGAGCGGCGAGGCCGGGCTCCTGCGCGGGCGTCACGGCCTCTACTATGTCGAGCTGGCCGAGGCGGCCGACCGCGGGCTGGCCGAGGGCCAGGCGCAGCCCTGGCTGGCCCGCCTCGACGCCGAGCGGTCGAACCTGGAGGCGGCCCTCGCCGCCCTGATGGACCCGACGGCCGGCGAGGAGCCGGAGCCGGCCCTGCGCCTGGCGGCGGCCCTGGCCCGCTACTGGTGGGGCCGCGGGCAGCTGCGCGAGGGCTACGCCTGGCTGCAGGCGGCGATCGCCCGCTCGTCGGGCGGCCTGCCGATCGCCCAGCTGCGGTCCTCGTCGGGCGACCGCCGCACCGACGCCCTGCTGCGCGCCAGGGTCGCCCTGCGCGTGGACGTGCTGATCAGCGCGGGCGAGTTCGTGCGCGACCTGGACGGGCCGATGGCCGCGGCGGCCTTCCACGAGTCGGCCCTGGGGCTCGCCCGCGAGCTAGGCGACCGGGCCAGCGCCGCCCGGGCCCTCGGCGGGCTCGGCGCGGCCGCCTTCGCGCGGGGCGACTACCACACGGCCAGGGCCCGCATCGAGGAGAGCCTGGAGCTGTACGCCACCCTCGACCGCCCCTGGCAGCGGGCGACAACGCTTAACGACCTGAGCTTCGCCCTCTACTGGCTGGGCGAGTTCGACCGGGTGCGCGCCCTCAGCGGCGAGAGCCTGGCGGTCATGGCCCGCCTGGGCGACCCGCGGGGCGAGGGCT
>DAOLDO010000942.1:0-2780 GCA_035327325.1 Chloroflexaceae bacterium
TTCGACGGGGTCTTCGGCGCCCTGGCGGCGGCCCGCCCGGCCCTGGCGGCCGGCTTCGACGACGCGGGGCGGCGCAACCTGATGGACGCCCTGGGCGCGGCGGGCGAGCGCTACCGGGAGGGCCTCTACCGCGACGGCCTGAGCGGCGAGCTGGGCGCGTTGCCGCGCGGGGCGGCCCTGGCCGCCCTCGACCTCGCCCAGTCCTTCGTGGAGCACAGCCTGCGGGCCAACCGGCGCGACGACGGGCTCTACCACAGCTACAACCTGCTGCGCCTCGCCCCCGGCGGCGCCGCCATCGGCCGCCTCGCCGAAATGCTGGAGGGCCAGGTGGCCATCCTCTCGTCCGGCCTGCTGAGCGCCGAGGAGAGCCTGGCCCTGCTGCGGGCGCTGCGCGCCGGCGCCCTCTACCGACCCGACCAGGACAGCTACATGCTCTACCCGAACCGCGACCTGCCCGGCTTCCGCCAGAAGAACCGCCTGACGGCCGAGCGGGTGCGCGACCTGGATCTGGTGGCGGCCCTGGAGGCCGCCGGCGACCGGCGGCTGCTCGTCCGCGACCGCGACGGCGACTACCACTTCGGCGGCGACCTGCACAACGGGCGCGACGTGCGGGCCGCACTCGCCGAGCTTGGGCGCGACCCGCGCTTCGCCGCCCTGGCCGGGGCCGACGTCCCGCGGATCGAGGGGCTCTTCGAGGAGCTTTTCCGCCACAGCGAGTTCACCGGGCGCTCGGGGAGCTTCTTCGCCTACGAGGGCCTGGGCAGCATCTACTGGCACATGGTGGCCAAGCTGCTGCTCGCGGTGCAGGAGAGCCACGACCGGGCCGTGGCGGAGGGCGCCGACGCCGCGACGGTGGCGGGCCTGGCCCGTGCCTACCACGCGGTGCGGGCCGGCCTTGGCTTCTGCAAGAGCCCGGCCGATTACGGCGCCTTCCCCACCGATCCCTACTCGCACACCCCGCTGGGGCGCGGGGCCCAGCAGCCCGGCATGACCGGCCAGGTCAAGGAGGAGCTGCTGACGCGCCTGGGCGAGCTTGGCGTGACGATTAGCGGCGGGCAGATCGCCTTCCGCCCGCGCCTGCTCGACCCGGCGGAGTGGAGCGCGGGGCCGGGCGTCCTCAGCTATGTGGACGTGGCGGGGCGCCGGCGCGAGCTGAGCCTGCCGCCGGGCGCCGTGGCCTTCACGCTCTGCCAGGTGCCGGTGATCTATGTGCGCGGCGGCGAGCCCCAGATCACCCTTGCCTTCGCCGACGGGGCGGCCCGGACCATCCCGGGCGACAGCCTCGATCGGGCCGCCAGCCGCCGGATCTTCGCGCGCGACGGGACGATCGCGTCGCTCACCGTCGCCGTAGTGTCGAGCCGTAGCTAGCACATCGTGCCGGACGTACGCCTGGAGTCGCGACCAAGGACCAAAGACGAAGGAGCAACGGCTCAACCGCTGCCCGGCCTTGGTCCTTGGTCCTTGGTCCTTGGTCCAAACTAGCACAGAGAGAGGGACGCAACGATGCCCGCACGAAGACCATGGCCGGTCCTGCTGCTCCTCGCCGCCCTGCTCGCCGGGGGCCTCGGGGCCGCGCCCGCGCCGGCCCGCGCCCAGGCCCTGCCCGTCGTGGACGACTTCGAGGCCCCGCTGGCCGTCGGCGCCGACCCGAACGGCATCCCGGTCGGCTGGTTCAGCGCCCAGGACGGCGGCTCGACGGTGAGCTTCGGCCGCACCACGGCGCCGCCCGAGCCGCGCCCAGGCGCCCCGGCGGGCAACGCGGTGCTCGGGACGACCATGCGGGTCCAGGCCTTCGGCGTGGTGATCCACGGCTTCGAGAACGGCGCCGCCAACGCCTGGGTCACCCAGGACTGGAGCCCCTTCTTCGGCCTTCAGCTCTGGGTCTACGGCCAGGGCACCGGCACCGACCTGTTCCTC
The DNA here is from genome assembly GCA_035327325.1 of Chloroflexaceae bacterium. Lineage (GTDB taxonomy): Bacteria > Chloroflexota > Chloroflexia > Chloroflexales > Chloroflexaceae > CAIWXH01. Next base: position 1,918 of record DAOLDO010000942.1, read on the forward strand.
GACCTGATTGACAACCGCCCCGCCGGCTCGACCAGGGACGACGCCGAGCGCTTCTCGGTGAGCTTCAAGGATGACGTGGCCGGCTGGCGCCAGCTGCGGTTCCCCTTCGACAGCTTCGCGCGCAAGGAGATCGGGAACGGCGCCCCGAGCGACGGCCTCACGCTCACCGAGGTTCACGGCTGGGCCTTCGGCGCGCTGAGCACCGGCGGCGCCGAGCGCACCTGGTACATAGACGACGTCGAGCTCTACGGCACCGCCCCGGTGCGGCCCCTCACGGTGGGCTTCGGCAGCGGCGCCGTGAGCGCCGTCGAGGGCCGCGGCGCCACGGTGAGCGTGCGGCTGAGCAAGGTGAGCGACGCGCCGGTGACGGTGCGCTACGCCACCAGCGACGGCTCGGCCACAGCCGGGCGCGACTACCTGCCCGCCTCCGGCACCCTGAGCTTCGCCCCCGGCGTGCGCGAGCAGTTCTTCCGGGTCGAGACGCTCGAGGACACGAAGTGGGAGGGTGGCGAGACCATCCTGCTGGCCCTGAGCGACGCCTCGGGCGCCGAGCTGGGCGTGGCTCGCACGGCGCGGATTGATATTCGCGAGAACGACACCTACGACGCCAACCTGCTCGACGACTTCGAGCGCGCCCCCGACCTCTACGCGGGCGTCGGGCAGACCCGCCTGTCCAGCCGCGAGCTGGCCCCGGGCGCGGCCCTGGCGCTCCCCGACCAGAGCGGCTACGAGCGCGTGCTCAGCGCCACGGCGCCAGGGCGCGGCGCCATCGCCTTCGGCCGCGCCTTCGCCGGCAGCCAGGACTGGAGCGACGCCGCGGGGCTAAGCTTCTGGCTCTACGGGCGGAACAGCGGGAAGGAGCT
>DAOLDO010000943.1:0-2769 GCA_035327325.1 Chloroflexaceae bacterium
TGGGATTGATGGCGGGGCTTGGGCTCGTGATGGCGGCCGAGAAGGGGCTGCCCTGGGGCCGGCGGCTCGGCGTACTGATCGGCATCGCGCTCCTCGGGTGGGGCCTCCTCCTGCTGCTGAGCGGCGGCGCCCCTGGCGTGCACGTCCACCAGCATAGCTCCTGGTAGCAGGGTGTGGGCTTCGCAGGGCCCCTCAGCCCCGGGCGGCCCTCGTCAGGGCGCCCAGACGGTGAAGCGCCCCTGCTCGATCAGCGGCGGGCCGTAGCAGCCCTCGACGGCGTCGAGCAGCTCGCGGTTCACAATGTCCCACGTGATCAGGTAGGTGTAGTCCCTGCGGAGCGAGCCGCAGCTCGCGGCGACCGACTCCGCCGGGGCGTCCCGGTCGTACCAGTGCGAGCGCAGCAGCGTCGGGTCGCGCGGGGCCAGGGGGCCGTTCCAGAGCGAGTTGGTCGCGAACCCGCCGTGGCGGATCGAGTGGAGGGTCACGAACTGACTCTGGTTGAGGATGCGGTTGATCTGCTTCAGGCGGTAGATGCCGCCGCTCGGGATCGGCAGCGCCGAGTGCCCGATCACGGCGATGCGGCTGCGCGGGCTGAGCTGGCCAAGGGCCGCATCCCAGCCGCGGGCGAGGGCGTCGTAGCGCGCGAAGTAGGCGAGGCTCGCGACGGTCGAAAACAGGGCCAGGGCGACCAGCACCCCGGCCAGGGCTCGCCGCGCCCACCCGCCCGGCGGGGGGAGCCGCACCCAGCACAGGGCCGTCAGGCAGAACAGCATCAGGACGCGCAGCTCGATCTGCTCGATGTCGGGCGTGTAGCTCGGCAGCGCCACGTAGCCCAGCGCGAGCACGCCGGCCACCGTCAGCCAGCGCCAGTCGGCGACGCCGTGGGCGCGGTGGTGGGCGACGGTGCCGGCGAGCAGCAGCAGCGCGGCGAGCCCGAGCAGGGCGAGGAGTGTGAGGTTCGCCGCGACCAGGGGCCAGGAGGTCGGCACCTCGAACTGGGGCAGGGTGAGCAGCAGGATCGGCGCGGTGAGCCGCGGGCGCGGCAGGATGCCCACGTGCGGGATCACAGCGTTGCGGAGCCCCTCGATCGCCGGCAGGTTGTAGAACAGGGCCGCCGCGACCAGGTACAGCCCCGCGCCGGCCACGCCCAGGGCGACCCACGTCCGCGGCCGGAGGCGCAGCCGCCGCACGACCGTCGCCGCGAGCCAGGCCCCGCCCCAGACCGCGGCGGGCGCCAGGGCCAGCAGCGGGCGCGCGGCGAGTAGCATCGGGACGGCGCCCTGGAGGGCCAGGCCGAGCATCAGATACCGCCGGAGGGGCAACCCGTCAACCACGGCCAGCGTGCAGAGGATGATCAAGGCCATGCCCCAGGCGAAGCCGTGGGCCATGTAGATCAGCACGCCCAGCCCCGCAAGCAGGGCCAGGGCCCAGGGCGACCCGGCGCGCTGCCAGCGCAGGTAGCAGAGGATGGCGAGCGGGCAGAGGGCCAGCCCGTAGCTCCAGTTCAGCCAGCCCGAGGTGAAGGGGCTGCTGTAGATCAGGGGCGGTAGCAGCAGCAGCAGCCAGGCCGGCCGCCCCAGCGAGCGGAGCAGCGCGGTCACGCCGCCGACCAGCAGCACGACGTAGATCGAGAGGGCGAGCTTCCCGGCGACCTCGATCGGCGCGAGGTGGCCGAGCCAGATCATCGCCAGGGTCGAGAGCGTGTTGGAGCGGAGATGCCAGCCCTCGCGGATCAGGTAGGAGCTCCGGTAGTCGAACGCCGGGTCGTCGTAGCGCAGGACGATCTGGGCCTCCTGGAGGTGCTGGTAGTAGTCGTGGGGCGCGATGTAGCGCACCGACCAGATCGGCAGCAGCGCGGCGACGAGCAGCAGCGCGGGCAGGACCAGCCACGCAAGCCGGTCGTGTGCCCGCCGCTGCGCGCCCGCCACCGGCGCCTCCAGATGATGGATCATAGCCTGTCCCTCTCGCTGTGGTAGGTCAAGTAGTAGGCCCAGGGTGCGGTGAGCAGCCCGAGCAGCTCGGCCCACGCCAGGGCGGCCTGGCCCCGCGGGCCCTGGAGCGACGTGGTGACGCAGCGCCGGACGACCCAGCCGCCGGCCCAGCGCGCCGCGAACGCCCCCACGGCGCGACGCTCGACCGTGCGGCGGGCCCAGATCTTGATCAGGTAGACGCCGAAGGAGCGTCCGTTGGCGAAGATCTGCCGCCGCAGCCCCGCGAGGTCGCGCCGGTGCTGGTGCGCGACGACGGCGGCCGGCTCGTAGCGCAGGGTCAGGCCCGCGGCGAGGACCCGGTGGAACATGTCGAGGTCGCCGGCCCCCTGGGCCGGCGTCCCCACGTCGAGGGCGGGATCGAACCGGCCGACATGCTCGAACACCTCGCGCCGGAAGGCCATGTTCGCCCCCACCCCCACCGCGTGCGCCGCGATCAGGTCGCGCGGCCGCAGCGCCCCGCCCCGGAAGGTCCGCGGGAGCGAGCCCTTGCCCATGCCGCCGTACTCCTCGAAGCGGCGCTGCGCCGGGGTCTCGAGCTGCGCCGGGACGACGAGCCCGGTCACGGCGGCCACCTCGGGGTCGCCGAACGCCGCGGCCAGGCCGCGGAGCCAGCCCGACGCGGCGCGGGCGTCGTCGTCCACGTAGGCGACGATCGGGTGGCGGGCGGCGGCGAGGCCGCGGTTGCGGGCCCAGTTCAGGCCGGGGCGCTCCTCGCGCTCGTACCGGAAGGGCCCCTCGGCGACCACCCGCGCCGTGGCCTCGTCGAGCGCGCGCGCGT
>DAOLDO010000944.1:0-2769 GCA_035327325.1 Chloroflexaceae bacterium
TCGACCAGGTGGCCCTTGCCCTCATCGCCCCACTGGGCGCCGATCAGCGCTACGACGGGCATAACGGTCGCCTTTCTATTTGAGCACCGCGCGCAACACCCCGACGGCCTCGTCCACATGGTGGGACTCGATGATCAGGGGCGGCAGCAGGCGCAGCACGTCCTCGCCGGCGGTGGCGACGAGCAGGCCGCGGCCCTGGGCGGCCTCGCGGGCGGCCGAGGCCGAACCGGCCAGGCGCAGGCCGCGCATCAGGCCGCGCCCGCGCAGCTCGAGCACGGCGCCGGGCCGCTCGCTCGCCAGGTCCTGCAGCGACTCGTCGAGGTAGCTGGAGACGGCCCTGACGCGCTCGAGGAAGGCGGGGTCGCTGATGCGGCGCATGACCACGCCGCCGACGGCCGTGGCCAGGGGGTTACCGCCGAAGGTGGTGCCGTGGTCGCCGACGTGGATGCTGTCGGCCACGGCCTGGCTCATCAGGACGGCGCCGATCGGCAGGCCGCCCGCCAAAGGCTTGGCGACGGTCATCAGGTCCGGGCGGACGCCGGCGGGCTCGTGGGCCCAGAGGGTGCCGGTGCGGCCCATACCGCACTGGATCTCGTCCAAGATCAGCAGGGCGCCGTCGCGGTCGCACAGATCGCGGGCGGCCCGGAGGAAGGCATCCGTGGCGACGCGCAGGCCGCCCTCGCCCTGGACGGGCTCGAGGATGACGGCGCAGACATCTGGGCCCATGGCGGCCTCGAGGGAGGCGACGTCGTTGTACTGGGCAAAGCGCGCGCCGGGCATGACCGGCATGAACGGCTCGCGATACTTGTCGCGGGCGGTGACGGCGACGGCGCCCATGGTGCGGCCGTGGAACGAGCCGTCGAAGGCGACGATGGTGGTCTTGCCCTCGCCGTGGTGGGCGCGGGCGTAGCGGCGGGCGAACTTGATCGCGCCCTCGACCACCTCGGCGCCGCTGTTGCCGAAAAAGACCTTGTCGAAGGCGGGGCTGCTCTCGACCAGCATGCGGGCCAGCTCGCCCGCGGGGGCGGTCAGGTAGAGGTTGGAGACGTGGATGAGCTTCGCGGCCTGCTCGGCGATCACGCGGCCGACCTCGGGGTCGGCGTAGCCGAGGGCGTTGACGGCGATGCCGCTGACGTAGTCGAGGTAGCGGCGGCCCTCGGTGTCGAAGAGGTAGACGCCCTCGCCGCGCTCGATCACGAAGTCGGGCTTGAGGTAAGTCTTGAGGATGTAGTCCTGGTCCGCCTGCGCGGCGGCCGCCCTGCTATCGCCTGCCATCGAGCGTCCTCTCTCTACAGCTGCGGGTCGTTGGCGTGATTATAGCACCGGCGGAGAATCAGACGGGCGCCGAGGGGAAGCCACGTCCCTCGGCGCCCAGACAGATTTCCGACACTCTGGCGCGGGCCCGGCCCTCAGGCGCACGGGCAGATGCGGGCGAGCTCGGCGACGATCTGCTCGCTGTGGGCCTGCCATGTGCGACGACCGACCATGCCCTCAAGCAGGTGGGGCAGGCACTCGGGGCTGCTGAAGCTGGCCTCGAGCCCGTCGTCCAGGCGCACCACGGTCCCCTGCCCGCTCTGGCCGTCGAAGATCAGGCAGAGGGTCTGGTTCGCCACGGTGATCTGGGTCTGCCCCATCGCTGGTTCCTCGCTCTCGCTTGACTTTGTTACGCCGCTCACAGTGACGAGGATACCGCAGCTGGGGGGCGAGTTGATCGAACCGGGGGTTGATCGCGGGTGGATCGGGCCGGGGTGGAGCGGGGCGGAGGGCGTGCCAACCGGGCGGAGTGCGGGGGCGGCGAGCGATCCAACCGGGCCGGCATGAGGTGGTATAATGCGCCACCGGCGCCGGTCGCGCGTCAGCGGGCCGGCGGATCGCTGTCCGCGCCGTCCGAGGGCGGCGCGCCCTGGAGAGCACTGTGGCCTACACCCTGGCCCTCAGGCCGAGCGCCCCCGCCCTCTCACGTCCACAGCGGGTGCTCCTCAAGGTCGAGGGTGAGCGAATAGTTGATGTCGAGTACCGGCCCGACGCGGGCGGGGGCGAGCTGTTCGGCCGGGTTGACCGGATGGGCTTCGAGCAGATGGTGGCCGCCGTGGCGACGGCCTGCCCGAGCTGCGGCGTCGCCCACGCCACGGCCCTCTGCCAGGCGGTCGAGGCCCTGGCGGGTCTGGCGGTGCCGGCGCGGGCGGCGGCGCTGCGGCTGCTCGCCGCCGAGCTGGAGCGGGCGGCCTCGCACCTGGCGACCGCCGGCGCGATCTTCGGGGCACTGGGCCTGCCCGGCGCGGCCGAGGCCTTCGCCGCCGAGGGCCGCGCCGCCCGCGAAGCCCTGCTGCGGCTGGCCGGCGACCCGCCGGGCAGCTGGATCGTGCCGGGCGGGGTGGCGCGCGACCCGGACGACGAGGGGCGGGGGGCCCTGGCCCGGGCCGCCGCCGAGGCCCTCGACCGGCTCTTCGCCGCGGCCGATCGCTCGCTCACCCAGCGGCCCCTGCTGGCGCGCACGGTCGAGGTGGGCGTGATCAGCGCGGGCGCCGCCGAGCAGTTCCGGCTGGCGGGGCCCCTGGCGCGGGCCGCGGGCCTGCGAGGCGACCTGCGCCTGGACGCGCCCTACGGGGCCTATGACGACTTTCGGCCCGAGCTGGTCACCCAGGAGGGCGGCGATGTGTACGCCAGGATGATGGTCTTCATCCTCGAGGCCCTGGAGAGCCTGAAGCTGGCGGGCAGGGTCGCGCGCGAGCTGCCCGAGGGGGCCACACGCGGCGAGGTTCCCGCGGC
>DAOLDO010000945.1:0-2761 GCA_035327325.1 Chloroflexaceae bacterium
CCTACACCGCCCCCAAGCTCGACAAGAGGGAGTTCTCCTGCCCCCCCTTCATTCTCTACCCCGGCTCAAACCGCCGCTGGGACGACCTGCCCCACCACCAGCTCTACCTCTCGCAGAACATCCGGCGGCGCGACCCCATGTGGGCGAAGAGCGCCGTGCTCGACGAGGACGACCCCTCGTTCTACGTCTGCAACCCGACCATCGTGGACCCGGCGAACGCCCCCGAGGGCCACAGCACCCTGTTCGTGCTGGTGCCCGTGCCCAACCTGCGCGAGCCGGTGGACTGGGCGGCGAAGAAGGGCCCTTACCGCGAGCTGATCCTGCGCCAGCTGGCCAAGCTCGGCTACGAGGGGGTCGAGCGCCACATCGTGGCCGAGCACATGTACACCGCCGAGACGTGGCGCGACGAGCACCGCACCCACCTCGGGGCGGTCTTCAACCTCATCCACAGCTGGACGCAGCTCGGCCCTCTGCGCCCCCACATCAGGCACCAGGGCGCGCGGGGGCTCTACTGGATCGGCGGCGCGGTGCACCCCGGCAGCGGGCTCATGACCATCCTCGAGGCGGCCAAGAGCGCGGCCCACTTTGTGTCCGAGGATCTGCCGGCGCCAAAGGGCGCGACGGTCGCGGTGTAGCCCGGGGCGCATGGCGGCGCGTATAATGGGCGCGATGCAGATCTACTACTCCGACACCTTCGTCCTCCCCCTGCCGCCCGGCCACCGCTTCCCTATGGAGAAGTACGCCCTGCTGCGCGAGCGCGTCGCCGCCGCGGGCCTGGTGCCGCCGGGCGACATGCGCGTGCCCCACGCCGCCAGCGACGCCGAGCTGGCCCGGGCCCACGACCCGGGCTACATCGCCCGCGTCCAGGCCGGCGAGCTGACGGCCGCCGAGCAGCGGCGCATCGGCTTCCCCTGGTCGCCCCAGATGGTCGAGCGCTCGCGGCGCTCGGCGGGCGCCACGGTCGCCGCCTGCCGCGCCGCCCTTGTCGGCGGCGTCGGCGTCAACCTGGCCGGCGGCACCCACCACGCCTTCCGCGACCACGGCGCCGGCTACTGCGTGTTCAACGACAGCGCCGTCGCCGCCCGCGCCATGCAGGCCGAGGGCCGCGCCCGGCGCGTCGTCATCCTCGACTGCGACGTCCACCAGGGCGACGGCACCGCCGCCATCCTCGCCGGCGACGAGACGGTCTTCACCTTGTCGATCCACGGCGCCCGCAACTTCCCCTTCCACAAGCAGCGCAGCGACCTCGACGTCGAGCTGCCCGACCGCGCCGGCGACGACGCCTACCTCGACGCCCTCGAGGAGGGCGTGCGCCAGGCCCTCGCCGCCGCCCGCGCCGACCTGGCGATCTACCTGGCCGGCGCCGACCCCTACTTCGACGACCGCCTCGGCCGCCTCGCCCTCACCAAGGCCGGCCTGGCCGAGCGCGACCGCCTGATCTTCCACTACTGCCGCGCCGCCGGCCTCCCCCTCGCCATCAACATGGCCGGCGGCTACGCCCGCAGGATTGACGACACGGTGGACATCCACTTCCAGACCGTCTCCGCCGCCGCCAGCCTGTAGCGCGCGGCTCGTACGGCTCGGCCGAAGAGCTGCATGTTTTTCACCACGAAGGCCACGAAGAGCGCGAAGAGGCGAACGTGCTCTGCTGCTGCGACTGCTCCCGAGCCGCTCGCGTGGCTCTGCTGCACCGCGGTGGCACAGGCATATACCGGACCTTCGCGGCCTTCGTGTGCTTCGTGGCGAGCAGCCAGCTGTGTATTTGCGCAGACTGGCCTCAGGCGACCTCCTGGCCGCCATGTCTCTGCTATACTGTCCCCCGCGGCGACAGCGTAGCGGCGCGGGGCGATCATGAGCCTGGACAACACCCTGATCTTCGCCGGGAGCCGGAGCGTGCGGCTGACCGAGCGCATCTGCGCGCACCTGGGAATCAGCCCGGCCCGCGGCGAGGTGATCACCTTCTCCGAGGGCAACACCTTCGTGCGCGTGCTCGAGAACGTGCGCGGCCGCGAGGTCTACATCGTCCAGAGCACCGTCTTCCCCGCCAACGACAGCTTCATGGAGCTGCTCTTCTGGATCGACGCCCTCAGCCGGGCCAGCGCCGCCTCGGTCACGGCGGTCATCCCCTACTTCAGCTACGCCAAGGGCGACAAGAAGGACGAGCCCCGCGTCTCGATCCGCGCCCGGGTCTGCGCCGACTGCATCGAGGCGGCCGGCTGCGACCGGGTTGTCACGATGGACCTGCACGCGCCGCAGATCCAGGGCTTCTTCCGCGTCCCCGTGGACAACCTGTACGCCCTGCCGGCCCTGGTGCGGCGCATCGAGGAGCTGGCCCTGCCCGACCTGGTGGTGGTCTCGCCCGACGCCGGCTTCGTGAAGGCGGCCCGCCGCTACAGCCACGCCCTCGGGGCGACCCTCGCCATCGCCAACAAGGAGCGCCCGGCCCACGACGAGCACGCCGAGGTGCTCGAGATCATCGGCGACGTGGCCGGCAAGAGCGCGCTGATCGTGGACGACTTCACCATCTCGGGCGGCACCCTGGCCGAGGTGGCCGGCCGCCTGGCCGAGCGGGGCGCCCGCGAGGTCTACGCCATGGTCAGCCACGGCGTGCTGACCCCGGGCTCGGTCGAGCGTATCGCCGCCAGCCCGATCCGGCGCCTGTTCATCACCGACACGATCGAGACCCAGCCCGTGCCCATCGCCGAGCCGGTCGCGGTGATCTCGGTGGCCCCGCCCCTCGCCGAGGCGATCCGCCGCATCC
>DAOLDO010000946.1:0-2757 GCA_035327325.1 Chloroflexaceae bacterium
GGGCCGCCCTTACGCCCGCATGAGCCAGGTACGGGCGCCCCAGGCTGGGCGGCCAGCCTGTGGGGCGGCCAGCCTGGGAGCCAACCTTCGGCCGAGCCTCACCGCTTGCGCATGCGCCGCACGCCCCGCATCAGCGAGCCGAGGATGAAGACCAGAGCGCCCCCGGCGATGGCGGTGGCTCCGGCGCCGCCCTTGCTCTCGCCCGTCTGCCGGGGGGGCTCGTAGGCCGGGCGCTGGGCCTGCCCCTCGGGCGCCTCGCGCGTCGGGGACGTCGCGCCGACGGCCCGCTCCTCGACGGTCGGCGCCTCCCCGTCCATGTGCGCGGCGGTCGCCTTCACCACGGCGGGGTCGGGCATGCCCTGCTGGGCGCGGGCCTCCTCGGTGACGGGCACGGCGTTTGGCGAGGGCCTGATCCGCGAGCCGTAGCGCTGGGCGTAGACCTGGGTGAGCTCGGCGCCGAAGAAGAGGATCTGGGCCGAGTAGAAGATCCAGATCAGCAGCACGATCAGCGAGCCGATGGCCCCGTAGGTCGAGCCGGTGCCCGTGGTGCGCAGGTAGAGGTCGATCAGGAAGCGGCCGACGGCGAAGAGCACCGTCGTGATCCCGGCGCCCAGCAGCACGTCGCGCCAGGCGATCTCGGCGTCGGGCAGCACCTTGAAGATCAGGGTGAAGAGCCCGAAGGTCACGGCCATCTGCACGACCAGGTTGACGCCCTGCCAGAGGATGGTCTGGTCGAAGGCGTCGCCCACCACGGTGCGGCCGACCGCCGAGAGGACGGTGCTGAGCAGCAGCGAGACCAGCAGCAGGAAGCCCGTGCCAAGCACCATCGCGAGCGAGAGGAAGCGGTCCCTGATGAAGCCCCAGATGCCGCGCCCCGGCTTCGGCGCGACCTCCCAGATCGTGTTCAGGGCGTCCTGAAGCTGGCCGAAGACGCCGGCGGCGCCGAAGAGCAGCGTGACGACGCCGACCACGGTGGCCAGGATGCCGGCCCGCTCCTGGTCGGCCGACGCGGCGAGCATCTGCTCGACGGCCTCGGCGCCCTGGGGGCCGAGCAGGCTGTTGAGCTGGCCGCTCAGGGCGCCCCTGGCGGCCTCCTCGCCGAAGACCAGCCCGGCGATGCTGATCGCGATTACCAGCAGGGGGGCGAGGGAGAAGATCGTAAAGTAGGCCAGGGCCGCCGCGAGGCGGGGGGCCTTATCCTCGTTGAAGTCGCTCCAGGTCTCCTTGAGGAGACCGGGGATGCTGCTCAGGCTGGCCATGGTGCGCTCTCCATTCGGGGGCTGTCGCCCGCTGAACCTTGCTCCGCCGGGGCAAGATGCGTGCCGGGCGCGAGCGCATGGGGCCCCCCGGGGCAGCCGACCAGGGGGCGAACTTATAGGCGCGGCGGCCAGGCCGCGGCCCGACCCGCGCCAACGGGCGGGCCGCAGAGCAGCGCCTCAGCTTGGGGGCTCCAGGGGCGGCGCGCGTTCGCCGGCGCGGAGCGCCTACCCCTTGATGCCCAGCTCCGCCAGCCGCTCGGGCGTCGGCTCCCCCTCGGGGCCCCAGCCGTGCCGCCTGTAGTACTCGGCGAGCAGGTCGGCGAGCTGGGGGAGGTGGCCGGCGGCCCGCCCCTCGGCCAGGGGCTCGTCGCGCCAGCGGGCCGGCAGCTCGTCGCGGGCGCCGTTGTCGGCATAGCGGCGCGCGAACAGCCGCTCGACGGTGACGATGCGCTCGCCGATGCGGGCCATGTCCGAGGCGCCCGTGGCGACCCCCGTGGCCGCGGCGACCAGGGCGAGCAGCTCGCCAGGAGAGATCTGGTAGCCCATCAGCCCCAGGCGCCGGCAGACGCCCGCCGAGTCGAGGATGGCGGCGAAGCGCTCGTGCCAGATCAGGCGCATCACCTTGCCCTTGACGGCCTGGGGGTGCGAGGGCTCGTCGGGGAGCCAGGCCGGCGGGTCGGGCACCAGCTCCTCGTAGGTCATAGCATAGCGGAAGTCGCCGCCGATGGGCGAGGTGGCCATGGCGAGGGCCACCTCGGTGAGGGCCCGGGGGTCGAGGGCGGGCGTGGCCAGGCCCTTGACCTGGGGGGCGAAGGCGGCGCTGCCCCAGAAGATCTCCTGCATCTCGCCGACGCCGAGGGAGAGCACATCGCGCTTCTCCTGGCGGGTGCCGAGGCGCTCGACGGCGGCGATCACGGCCTGCTCGTCGCCCCAGGGCAGGCTGGCCGACTTGCTGAGCCCCTCGGCCTGGCACTCCATCAGGAAGGCCACGGCGGCGCTGGCGGCGGCCGGGTCGAGGCCGAGGCGCAGGCAGCGGTCGGCCAGGATGGCCAGGGCGTCGAGGCTGGTGACGCCGCAGCGGGCCCCGAAGCCGGCCACGACCTCGAGGTCGGGCAGGGGGCCGCCCTCGCCGGGCCGGCGCTGGGTGTCGAAGTAGCAGGGCATGGGGCAGCCCGCGCAGCCCCGGCTCGCGCGGCGGCGCAGGGCGAGGGCCGCGCCCATGCCGGCCACGGCCTCGCCGGGCACGCCCTCGCGGCCGTTGCGCGCGGACAGGGCGCCCCACTCGCCGGCACGCTCGACGAAGTGGCCGCTGCCCGCCCTGGTGATGCCCGCGGCCAGGGCGCTCGCCTCGACCCGCCGGCGCACCACCTCGAGGGCCGCCGCGAGGCGCCGCGGCTCGGGCGCGGCCAGGGGCGGACCGCCGCGCACGGCCACGGCCTTCAGCCGCTTGGCGCCCATCACCACGCCCGTGCCCGCCGGCTCGGCCATGTAGCGCCCC
>DAOLDO010000947.1:0-2756 GCA_035327325.1 Chloroflexaceae bacterium
GGCCCTGGCCGGACTCGGCGCGGGCGAGGCGGGTGCGCCGCGGCCTGCCGGCGGGGCCGGGGCCAGGGTGGCGCGGAGGATGGGATGGGCGAGCCATTGCGGGGACCTCCGAATAAAAAAGAGCGCATGTGCCGAGCGCACCTGCACGCCAGCATATGCTGGCGCCACTACCATAAACGTACCGGGCGCTCATCCTCGCAATCGCGCCTCGAGGCCCGTGTAGCGGCGCTGGGCGCCCTCAGCGGCGACGGCGGCGGCGATGGCCCGCCGGTCGCCGGCGAGCACCGCCAGCTCGCGGGCCCGGGTGACGGCCGTGTACAGCAGGTTGCGCTGGAGCATGGCGCTGTGCTGCATCAGCAGGGGGAGGACCACGGCGGGATACTCACCGCCCTGGCTCTTGTGCACGCTGAGGGCATAGGCCAGGGCCAGCTCGTCGAGGATGGCGAAGTCGTAGCCCACCTCGCGCCCGTCCTCGAAGCGCACGGCGAGCTGCTGCTCGACGGGGTCCACGCCGGCGACCACGCCGATGTCGCCGTTGAACACGTCCAGCTCGTAGTTGTTGCGCTGCTGGATGACCCGGTCGCCAAGGCGGAAGACGGCGCTGCCATAGGGCTTCTCGGCCTTGCCGGGCGCGGGCGGGTTGAGGGCCTCCTGCAGCAGCCGGTTCAGGCTGGCGACGCCGGCGGCGCCCTTGTGGGTGGGCGAGAGGACCTGGATGTCGCGCCTCGGGTCGAGCCCGAAGCGGGCGGGGATGCGGCTGGCGACCAGCTCGACCACGCGGGCGGCGCAGGCGTCGGGGTCGGCGGCGGGGAAGAAGAAGAAGTCGTCGAGCCCCTGGAGCACGGGCGGCTGGCCCTGGTTGATGCGGCGGGCGTTCTCGGCGATGCCGCTGCCGGCGGCCTGGCGGAAGATCTGGTCGAGGTGCACGCTGGGCACCGCGCCGCTCTCGAGCAGGTCGCGCAGCACGCGCCCCGGGCCGACGCTCGGCAGCTGGTCGGCGTCGCCCACGAGCAGCAGGTGGGCGTGGGGCGGCACGGCCTTGAGCAGGTGGTTGGCGAGCAGCACGTCGAGCATGCTCACCTCGTCAACCACGAGCAGGTCGCAGGCGAGGGGCCAGCCGGCGTCGCGGCGGAACGAGCCGCCGCCACCGGGGGCGTACTCGAGCAGGCGGTGAATAGTCTTCGCCTCGGCGCCCGTAGCCTCGCTGAGGCGCTTGGCGGCGCGGCCTGTGGGCGAGGCGAGCAGCACGCTGTGGCCGCGGGCCCGGGCCAGCTGCACGATCGTGCGCACGCTCATGGTCTTGCCGGTGCCGGGGCCGCCGGTCAGCACGCTCACCTTCTCGGTGAGGGCCAGGCGCACCGCCTCGCGCTGGCGCTCGGCCAGGGTCACGTCGCGACGCTCGGCCAGGTGGGCGAAGACCTGCTCCCAGCGGGCCTGCCTGTAGAAGCCGGCCATGGGCGAGGGCGAGCGCAGCAGGCGCACGACCGCCGCGGCCACGCCGGTCTCGGCCATGGCCAGGGGCTTGAGGTAGACGGCGGGGGAGGGATGCGGGACACGGGATGCGGGATGCGGCTCGCCCTGGGCCCAGTCCACGATCTCGATCTCGCCGGCGAGCTCGGGGGTGTGGAGCACCTCGGCCACGAGGGCCTCGTCTACGCCGAGGATGGCGGCGGCGCGACGGGTGAGCTCGGGGGCGGGCAGGAAGCAGTGGCCGTCCTCGGTGGCGGCGCCGAGGGCGTGGCGCAGGCCGGCGGCGACGCGGCGCGGGTCGTCGCGGGGCAGGCCGAGGGCGGCGGCGATCTTGTCGGCGGTGAGGAAGCCGATGCCGTAGACCTCGTCGGCCAGGCGGTAGGGCTCGTCGCGCACGACGCCGATGGCGGCGTCGCCGTACTGCTTGTAGATGCGCACGGCCATGCCGGTGGGCAGCCCGACCTCCTGAAGGAAGATCATCACCTCCTTGATGCGCTGCTGCTCGCGCCAGGCGGCCTTGATCAGCTCGACCTTCTTGCGCCCGAGGCCCGGCACCTCGGCGAGGCGGTCGGGGTCACCGTCAATCACATCGAGGGTGTACTTGCCGAAGGTGTCGGTGATCTTCTTGGCGGTGGCCGGGCCGATGCCCTTGATCAGGCCCGATCCCAGGTAGCGCCTGATGCCGTCAATCGTGGCGGGCATCAGCGTGCGATAGGCCGTCACCGCGAACTGGCGACCGTGGTCGCGGTGCTCCTGCCACTCGCCCTCGAGCAGCAAAGTCTCGCCCGGGCGCACGCCCACCAGCTTGCCGACGACCGTCACCTGGTAGCCGCGCCCCCTGGGGACCAGCCGGGCCACGGTGTAGCCGTCGTCGTCGCTCTGGAAGGTGATGCGCTCGAGGGTGCCCTCAAGTGTGTGCATGGGAAGGCCGAAAAGTGAAAGCAGAAAACCCGTTCAGTATACCATCCACTCTACCGCCAGGGCGCGCTATGGGATAGAATTAAGGCGCGGCGGCGACGAGGCCCACGACCACCCCATGCCGGAGGCAGCATGCAGCCCCTCTCACGTCTGATCGGCCTTGGCTTCATCGCCCTGTGCGCCGTGGCCGTAGCCCTGAAGGTCCTCGTCCCCCTGCCCGGGCTGGCCGGCTACGCGCCGGTGGACCTGGGCTTCGGCGCCAGGGCCACGCCGGTCGAGCTGGTGCTGTGGCACAGCGCCGAGAAGCGCGCCTGGCTCGAGGAGGCCGCGCGCCGCTTCGAGGCGGGCGGGCCCGCCGTGGGCGCCCG
>DAOLDO010000948.1:0-2747 GCA_035327325.1 Chloroflexaceae bacterium
CATCGGCGGCCACGGCACCAGCATCGGCGGCGTGATCGTGGACAGCGGCAGGTTCGACTGGGCCAACGGCCGCTACCCCGAGTTCACCGAGCCCGACCCGAGCTACCACGGCCTGGTCTACACCCAGGCCCTCGGCAACCTGGCCTACATCATCAAGGCCCGCGTCCAGGGCCTGCGCGACCTCGGCGCCGCCCTCAGCCCCTTCAACGCCTTCCTCTTCCTCCAGGGCCTCGAGACGCTGCCCCTGCGCATGGAGCGCCACAGCCAGAATGCCCTCGCCCTCGCGCGCTGGCTGAGCGAGCACAGCAAGGTCGCCTGGGTCAACTACCCCGGCCTGCCCAGCCACCCGACCTACGCCCTCGCCCAGAAGTACCTGCCCAGGGGCCAGAGCGGCATCCTCGGCTTCGGCATCAAGGGCGGCCGCGCCGCCGGCAAGTCCTTCATTGATGGGCTCAAGCTGTTCTCGCACCTCGCCAACATCGGCGACGCCCGCAGCCTGGCCATCCACCCCGCCACCACCACCCACAGCCAGCTCACCCCCGAAGAGCAGCAGCTCACCGGCGTCTCCGACGACTACGTGCGCCTCTCGGTCGGCATCGAGACCCTCGACGACATCCTCGCCGACCTCGAGCAGGCCCTCGGTCGGGTGTAGGCGGCTCTACGCATAGAGACGCCCCACGGGGCGTCTCTATGCGTGCCGTAAGGAGATGGTATGACAGCCTGCGCCACCCATCAGGTCTCCGACGGCGTTGGGATCGTCCACCGCAAGTACCTCACCTGGACCGAGCCCCTCGCCCTCGAGAGCGGGCAGCGCCTCGGGCCGCTCACCCTGGCCTACGAGACCTACGGGCGCCTCGACGCCGCCCGCGGCAACGCCATCCTGCTGCTCCACGCCCTCTCCGGCGACGCCCACGCCGCGGGCCGCCACAGCCTCGCCGACCGCAAGCCCGGCTGGTGGGACGTGATGGTCGGCCCGGGCCGACCCTTCGACACCGAGCGCTACTTCGTGATCTGCTCGAACGTGATCGGCGGCTGCATGGGCTCTACCGGCCCCACCAGCCGCGACCCGGGCGCCGGCCGGCCCTACGGCGCCCGCTTCCCCGTCGTCACGATCGGCGACATGGTGCGCGCCCAGGCCCGCCTGCTCGACGCCCTCGGCATCGAGCGCCTGCTCGCCGTCGCCGGCGGCTCGATGGGCGGCTTCCAGGCCCTCGAGTGGGCCACGGCCCTGCCCGAGCGCGTCCGCAGCTCGGTGCTGCTCGCCACCGCCGCCCGCTCCGGCACCCAGACCATGGCCTGGAACAGCATCGGCCGCCGGGCGATCATGAGCGACCCGCGCTGGCGCGGCGGCGACTACTACGGCCACGAGCCCCCCGCCGACGGCCTGGCCGTGGCCCGTATGATCGGCCACGTCACCTACCTCAGCGAGCAGTCCCTGGAGGAGAAGTTCGGCCGCCGCCTCCAGGGCGGTGACGGCCTCGCCTTCAGCCTCGAGCGCGAGTTTGCCGTCGAGAGCTATCTCGACTACCAGGGCGAGAGCTTCAACGCCCGCTTCGACCCGAACAGCTATCTCTACATAACTAAAGCGATGGACTACTGGGACCTGCCGGCGCGCTACGGCTCGCTCGACGCGGCCATGGCCCGCGTGCAGGGCCGCACTCTGCTGATCTCCTTTAGCAGCGACTGGCTCTACCCCACCGCCGAGTCCCGGGCCATCGCCGACGCCCTGACCCGCCAGGGCCGACCTGTCGAGCACGTGGACCTGGCCACGGGCGCCGGCCACGACGCCTTCCTGATCGACGCCGAGGCCCAGCGCCCGATCATGACGGCCTTCCTCGACGAGGTGGCCCGCACCCCGTAGCGACGCCCTGTACGCCCGGCCGGGTCGTCGCTATCCGCGCCGCTTCAGGGTCAGCAGAAGCCCGCGGGTCATCCCCTGGCCCGCGTTCAGGTCAACCATCGCCACCAGCTCCCACCCCTCGTCGCCCGCCTCGTTGAGGTAGGCCGCGAGGGCGTCGCCGTCCACCCGCGGGCCGAACAGGCCGCCCACCTCCATCACCGAGACTTTGTACTCCCAGCGCGCCGGCCCGTCGCCCAGGCGCGTCGTCGGCATGCCCTCGCTGCTCATCGCCCGCCCTTTCTGGTGTGCGGTCTGCCATATGTAGAGGATACGCGATGAGGCAAGCAGGGTTACCGGCCCGCCAGAAGCCCAACGATCCCCAGGTCGAGCTCCTGCGGGTAGCTCACTTGGCCTGTGGTCGTGTCAAAGCTGGCGAGGACGCCGCGCTGGGGCGAGCGCGCGTCCGCCGCGGGGCGCGGCGCCGGCGTCGGCCGCTGCCGGCCCGGCGGCACGCGGTAGCTGTCGGCCCGGCCAAGGGCCGCGTACGCCCGCCCCCCATCGGCGCTCACCGTCAGACCCGTCAGCGGCCTGGTGAGCGTGTGCCGCGCCACTTCGCGCCAGGGCCCCGCCCTGTAGATCCGCACCTCGCTGCCCACGGCGCCCGTCTGGGCATCCCAGGTGCCCTGCCCCACGGCCAGCACCTGCCCGTCCGGCGAGAAGGCCGCCACGTCGAAGAAGAAGCCGCCCCGCGCGACCAGATCAGTATCCTGGGCGACGCGCATCGCCTCCCCCATCAGCACCACCTCGAGCACGCGCAGATCCGGGGTCACAGCGTGGAGCGTGCGCCCGCCGGGCAGCAGCGCCGCCGCGGCGACGCCCTCAATCCTGACCGGCAGCCGGCGGTTGC
>DAOLDO010000949.1:0-2747 GCA_035327325.1 Chloroflexaceae bacterium
GTGGGCCATCACGTAGTCGGGGTGCAGGCTGAGCAGCAGGTTGGGGAAGAGCGCGTAGTAGTAGACCCGCCGCAGGTCCTCGCCGCCGACTGTGCCGAGCGGGGCCCTCGGCCTGCCGCCGCCGACGGTCATGCTGTCGTGGGTCAGCTCCATGTAGCCGCCGAGGATCGGCCCCTCGGTGAGGTCGTTGCGCCCGCTCTGCCACGGGCTGAGCTGCACCAGCTCGGGGTGGATGAGCGGGCAGTGGTAGCATTCCGAGTAGTTCTCGACCAGAAGCTTCCAGTTAGCGGCCACGTCGTAGAGCACCTGCGCGCCGCGGCGCAGGCCCGGCATGCCCCAGGCGGCGAAGCGGCCAAGCACGGGCGCGAAGGCGTCCGCGAACGGCTCGGGCTCGGCGGCCAGGCTCACGAAGATGAAGCCCTCCCACTCGGCCACGGCGGCGCCGCGCAGGGGCCAGTCGGCCTTGTCGAACCCAGGCGTGCCCTGCATGTGGCGGGCCCCCACCAGGCGCCCGTCGAGGCCGTAAGTCCAGGCGTGGTACGGGCACTGGATCGTCTCGCCGAAGCGCCCGCTCACCGCCTCGCACATGCGCGTGCCGCGGTGTCGGCAGACGTTGTAGTGGGCGTGGAGCCGCCCCGCCCCGTCGCGGACGACGATCAGGCTCTCGCCGGCGACCTCGGCCAGCACGTAGGCGCCGGGCTCGGCCGCCTCCTCGCTGCGGCCGACGCAGACCCAGCGCCCGCCGAAGATGCGCTCCTGCTCGGCGGCGTAGAGCTCGGGGTCGGTGTAGTAGCGGCCCGGCAGGGTCAGGGCGGCTGTGGGGAGGGACGGCCTTACAAAGGTGGCCATGGCCATGGGCGCCTCTTCATCTTGATCAACATGCGGGACCAGGGAATGGGGCAAGCTTACCGCCGGGCGCCGGTTCCTGTCAAGGCACGCCCCGTGCAGCGGGGGCGGCGCGAAGTGGGTATAATGTGCTCGGTGTGGTGTCATCGTACGTCTCGGTGGAGTATTGTTCACCGCGGCGAGCCTGAGGGTCGGCCCCCACGGAGCAAGGAGCGAGCGATGTTCAACGCCTTTAAGAAGAAGTACGACCGGACGCCCGAGGGCGAGGAGGGGCGCGTCCCCCCCGGGCAGTACGTCACCGACAAGTTTCCCGTGCTCCACTACGGCACCGTCCCCGAGTACACCGACGTCGAGCAGACCTGGGACCTGCGGGCCTGGGGCGAGCTCGAGGCGCCGGCCCGGCTCAGCTTCGCCGAGTTTCGCGCCCTGCCCACGGTCGAGATCGTCACCGACATCCACTGCGTCACCCGCTGGAGCAAGCTCGGCACCCGCTGGGAGGGCGTGCGCTTCTCCGATTTCCTCAAGGCCATCCCGACCGTGCTGCCCATGGCCAGGCACGTGATCGCCCACTGCGAGCAGGGCTTCACCACCAATGTGCCTTTCGAGGTGCTGCTCCACCCCGAGGCCATGCTGGCCTACAAGTTCGACGGCGAGGAGTTGACCCCCGATCACGGCTACCCCCTGCGCCTGCTCACCCCCGGCAAGTATTTCTGGAAGAGCGCCAAGTGGCTGCGCGGCCTCGAGTTCTCAAGCCACGACAAGCTCGGCTTCTGGGAGCGCTACGGCTACAACAACAACGCCGACCCCTGGAAGGAGGAGCGCTACGCTGAGTAGCGAAGAGTGGCCCACCACTGTGGCAGAGGCTGTCCGCGTCCAGGAGCAGCTGCGCTCCCGGGTGCGCATCGAGGACGACTTCGGCGAGCTGCGTACGGTGGCGGGGGTTGACGCGGGCTTCGAGGACGAGGGGGCGACGGCGCGGGCCGCCGTGGTGGTGCTGAGCTTCCCCGCCCTCGAGCCCCTCGACTACGCCCTGGCCCGCGGCCCCGCCCGCTTCCCCTACATCCCCGGCTTCCTCTCCTTCCGCGAGGCGCCCGTCATCCTCGACGCTCTAGCCATGCTCCGCGCGGCCCCCGACCTGCTGATCTGCGACGGGCAGGGCATCGCCCACCCGCGCCGCCTCGGCATCGCCAGCCACCTCGGCGTGCTCAGCGGGCTACCCGCGATCGGCTGCGCCAAGTCGCTGCTGGTGGGCCGCCACCCCGAGCTGCCAGACGAGCGGGGCGCCCGCGCACCCCTCACCCATAGGCGGGAGCAGGTAGGCTGGGCCCTGCGCACGCGGCCTGGCGTTAAGCCGGTGTTCATCTCGCCGGGGCACCGTGTGGCGCTCGACACCGCGGTCGATCTGGTGATGGCCTGCGTGACCCGCTACCGCCTCCCCGAGACCACCCGCTACGCCCACAACCTGGCCTCCAACGGCGTCATCCCGCTCAAGGGGACAGGGCCCGGCGAACGCTAGATGACAGGTTTGACAAGGCCCCGGCGAGGTGTTATACTCCCTTATCGCCGCGCAGGGGCGCGTGCCTCATAGATTCGTGTGCCTAACCGGCCCACTCTAAGGCGCAGCACCGGCTGTGACCAGACAAGGGCCCGGATAATTTTTTGTCTTACGGTCAATGCGGGTGAGTGTCTCAGGAGTGCTTGATGCCAACCATTAATCAGCTCGTACGCAAGCCGCGCAAGCCGGTCGAGAAGAAGACCAAGGCCCCTGCGCTGCGCTTCACCTACAACTCGCTCAAGGGCAAGCTGACGCGCGGCAAGGGTTCGCCCCAGAAGCGCGGGGTCTGCACCAAGGTGGCCACGGTCACGCCGAAGAAGCCGAACTCGGCGCTGCGCAAGATCGC